>DKFO01000030.1:0-40107 GCA_002452835.1 Candidatus Atribacteria bacterium UBA6794
TATCAGGGAAAGAGAATCGTATTTGGTGAAATAAAGTAGAAAGCATATTTAATAGTATCGGAATTTCAAAAAAATTCTGATACTACAAGATACGCTTTTTAGATAAGAAATAATATATTTACACCATCTCTCTAATCCTCTCCCTTAGAAGGGAGAGGTAAGGTGAGGGTGATGATGAGGGGTTTAAGGGGAAACTTCCCCTGAATATCTTGCTAAGAAATGTAGAAAAAGTTAATTATAAAATAAATAGTAGAATATTAATTGAGCAAGATAAGGACAGTATTTTTGTTGCTGAATGTCCTTCTTTACCTGGATGTATTTATCAGGTAAAAACAAGATAAGAAGTATTAGAAGATCATCAAAATTCTAAAAAAGTATTTTTCTTTTAAAATAATAAAGGCAATTTTTTAATTTAGGAGTTCAACAATGCTAAAAATAAAAAAAGAATATATTGTTAACAGCAATAACAAAAAAAAGGCAGTTTTGATAGATATTGAGACATTTGAAAAGCTCGAAGAATTATTAGAAAATTATGGGCTTGGCAAATATATGGAAGAAGTAGATGATGAAGAAGCATTAAACATAAATGAAGCCAAAGAATATTATGATATTCTAAAAAAGAATTAAATTATGGATTGCTACTATAAAAAACAGTTGGATTAGTTGTAAAAAAATTACTAAAACTGACAAAAATTATTTAAAATTTAAATAATATAATATAAAATTGTGTTTAAAGGTTTTTAGAAATTTACAAAAAACTGAAAACAAAAAACTAAAAACTATACTTACAAGTAACACCCACAAATGAATAGGGGAGGTATTCCCAATGTTACAAAAGAATAAATTATCTCAAAACCAAAAGGGATTTTCCTTAATTGAACTGATGGTGGCTGTTGCCATCTTAGCCTTAGCTGCTTTTGGCATTTTTCAGGCTTACACTGCAGGATTTATGGGAATGTCTGAATCAAAGGCAAGAACTATTGCTACAAATTATATGCAGGAGAAGATGGAAGAATTAAAAAATAAGGACTTTGATGAAGTAGTTGACGAGATACCGGAAATTCTTACTTCAGGAGGAGTTGAATTTACAAGATATATTAATTTTGAATTTATTGATGGAAATACAAATCTTGTATCTGTAGAAGAAACTAATATTAAGCGTATAACAAATGTAGTAAACTGGAATATTCACAATAAAAATCAGACAATTCAAAGTCAATTATTAATTCAAAAAACTCAGTTTACACCGGGAGATGCAAACAGAATAGTATTATATGCTGACCCTTACAATGTTATATTGCCTGTAGATGATAGCACTGATATTATAGCGGTTATTAAGGATGCGGATGGTAACACTATTACTAACTGGGATGGTAGTGATGTATACTTCATTATTATAGATGGGTCGGATTTAGGAACGTTATCAGCTTATAATGTCACACCTGATCCAAATACCGGAATTGCTAGGGTTACTTTTACTTCATCTGGAACAGTTAGTGAAGCAAAAGAAGGTACGGTAAAGATTCAAGCAAGTGTTACAAAATCAGATCTTACTACTTTAACTAATACAATAAATATTAATGTTACTTGGGGAGCAGTAAAAGTTGAAGTTACTGCTGAGCCTACCAGTATTAGGGCAGATGGAATAAGTATTTCTAACATTACTGCAAAAATACAACGTGCCGATGGATCCATAGCAACAGGAGGAACCTTTGAAGTTACTTTTATGGTATCAGGCCAAGGTACATTAATTGGTGATAATATTGTAACTGCTTCATCGGAAAATGGATATATTGTTACTATTCAATTACAATCAACAACTACCCCTGGAATTGCGGTTGTTAGTGCTATCTCTCCTGGATTATTTAGTGATTCCTGTGATATCCAGACATCTGGAATTCCTGCAGGTATTTTAATCAAAGCAGTACCTGAAGAGATTTATGATGATGATACCGCGGATATTATAGTAAAAATTGTTGATGTTAATGGTGTACCTGTTATTCCTGACGAATCAATTGAGGTTTCGGTAACAGTTGTTAATGGTGGTGGTACTTTGAGTTCGACTTCATTATTGTTTGATGATGAACATTCACATACGATCACTTACACGCCTGTTCCCGACATTCCAAATGAAATAAGTGTTGAAGTCATTGTATTTTCCAATGAATGGAATGATTCAGTGATTATTACAGTTCTTCCAAAATTGACACCAGAAAATATTGAATTAAATGCGAATCCAGCTAATATTCCTCGAGGTGGAGGCGATTTAGGGAAAACAAGGATAACAGCAATAGTAAAAGATGCTGATGGTAAAACTGTACATAATTATAGTAATTCTGTTACATTTATAACTACGGCGGGTTCATTTAATGATTCTCTAACGTTGACTATGAATTTTAATGAAGGAATTGCTTCAGTGTATTTAGAATCAGACAATGATTCAGGAGCAACTATTACTGCTACTACCTACTATAATTCAAATGAGATTTCAAGTGAAATACAGGTTGGATTTTATAGTATAGCTGACCATATCATTTTAAATTCTAAACCCACAGCTATTCCTGTAGGTGGTGGAAGTGCAGGGACTTCAAAATTAACTGCTTATATTAAGGATGAAGATGGAGTTACTGTTGAAAACTATGATGGGAAGATAGAATTTTCATTTGTTCAAGGATTTGACTATACTGCAAAATTTAAGTACGTATCAAATCCTAATTATACTGTTCCAGTGTTTAATGGAAAAGCTTCTATTGATATAGTATCTTTACAAAACAGTGGAGATGCAGAATTAACTACAGCAGTAAAGGAAGGTGACAGTGCAACGAGTGGAGGGACGATTGTTTATATTCAAAAGGTATTGCAGGGACCAGTGATGGATAGTGTAGAATATATTGAATATTCTGCTAATAAAAAAGGAGTTACTTGTGATGTGGAAGTGTTAGGAGGAGATATGATGATTGATGAAATGATTGTCTCATGGTCACCTGATGATGGTGCTGCATTGTTAAGTATAGAGCTAAATGGTAATGATGTTACGGAGGATGTATCGCCTGAGCTAATGTCAAATGGAATACAAATTGATATATTTGATACAGTTCTTTCGCCAGTGCCTGAGTCTTCATCCGTTACTTTGACTTTTGATCAGGGTATTAACGATAAAGATATTGTCATTGACTTTATTCCTATCAGCTCTAATTACCATAGGAATAGTTATACTGTAAATATAGACAGCAATTCATAATGTTAAATTATTTCAAAAATATCAATAATCAATGAGTGGTAATTTAGTTAGATGTTTAGAGTAAATTCAAATAAAAAAGAAGAAGGATTTACACTTATAGAGTTAATGGTCGTTTTAGTCATATTGTCTATTGTTATTTTGGGTTTGGTTACATTTTTTACTGGCGGTGCACGTTCGTGGATCAGCGGTCAGAGCCAGTTGAAATCCCAGCGAGAAGCAAGGCAGGCAATGGAATATATGGTCAGAGAAATCAGGCATGGTGAGAGTGTTGTAACTGGAAATGCACATATTGTGACTCTGGCAGTACCACAGTTGGATAGTGAGCCGGCTTACCAGGTTAGATATTCCTGGTCAGGAACATACTGGGATCCGGTTAATCGGGAAGTGAATTCTGTTATTAATTCTGTTATTAGTAATGTAATCAATTTAACATTTGAATATTATAGCGACAGTGATCCTGTTAATCCTATTGCTCCTTTACCAGTTGATTCAAACGACAATGTAAATAAAATACACATCCAGTTGCAAGTAGATACAGATAAGGACAACAAGCCTGATATTGAGTTGAATTCAGATATTGATTTAAGGAATTATGGATTATAAGTATGGTTATAATAAAAAATGAATTTCCCTTATTTAGTGCTTTAGTGAAAGGGGGTCTATTAGAAAAATGATTATTATTAGTCTTTTCTCAAACAAGAAAGTCAGGTTTGAAAAAATTATAAAAAGAGAAAAAGGTATGGCTTTAGTTGCAGCAATCATCTTTGTAGCGGTTTTGACGTCATTTGCTGTAGCAATCTTGTCTATGACAGGTGATGATTCAAAGCTATCAACATTGCACCGGGAATCAACCCGTGCTTTTTATTTAGCAGAAGCTGGCATCGAAAAGGCATTGTGGTTACTGAATACACCGGTAAGCCAGGGCGGAAAGGGGATTAAATGGAGAACGACAGTCCCATTTGTTGAAGGGAATTCGGAAGAATACTATGAGGTAATGGTAGAAACTACCACAATTCCTTCACCCGGTGTTCCAGAAATAATTTCTATAGTTTCTAAAGGAGTAGTAACAGGGAATGGTAAATATGACAAGGGCACTAGAAAAATACAGGTGAATCTTAGGAAGGGGATTTCTCCTTCTCCGTATACATCTTATAATTACGCGATTATGACTTATGCTGAGGATTCAAATTTAGAGTTTGATGGGCATGTAAAGATTGAAGGTGATATACATTCTAATGGAGATATAAAAGGCAACGGTTGGGATCCTGATAAAGATGTGGATGGAAATATATCTTATGCAGGAGACAATACTGTAATTACTGGAGAAAATGTAAGCCCGACAGTTGTGGAGTCATATCCCTCAATTGATTTTGAATATTATGAGACTAATGCTACTCATGTGTATGATGAAAACACGGCCTATGATATTGGTGGTGGGGTATTAAATGGAATACATTATTACAAAGGGGATGTAACTATCTCTGATGATCTACTGGTTATTGGAACAATTGTTGTTGAAGGTGATATTACAGTACACGGTCAACCTGATATTACCCTATTGCCTGATGCTGATATAAGTGTAGTAATGGCAAATACAGGAAATATTTACTTAGATGGAAATGTACATATTGAGGGAATCATACATTCAGAGGGATTCATTACATTTAATGGAAATACTAATATCGAAGAAGGAGCGGTTCTAGCTGCAGATGGTACAATACATGGTACAGGTTCAGAAACAAAAATAGTATATGATGTCATATATCAAGAAAAACCAGTTCCTGGCACTGGTATAGAAGTATGGAAAAAAGATTCTTGGCAAGAGATTTAATATAAAAAAGACTTATTAAATCTTTTTTACTATAAAAAGAATTTAGATAGCGTAAATTATATAAAAAAGTGAAAAACATTAAAAAAGTTGTCATTTGAAAAATTATTATATATAATAAAGAAAATATCCATTATAATGATTTATTAATTATAGTTTAGCAAAATCAGTTGAACTTTACTGATTTTTATATATTTATGGTATGAATATCACCAGAAAAAGTTGTTTTAAAATATTTTTTGCTGTTATAATTATAAGAGTATAGTAGATAGTTAATAATACGGGCTTACAATGACAAAAATCGTATATAGTATTCCGTATAACGTATAACGATAAAATACTGTGGGAATAATTACCAAAGATTGCCAAGATTTGCTTATATCATTGCTTTAGTATATATAAGGGATCTATAATTAAAAAAAATTATAAATTTAAATAAATTTAGTTATTTACCGTGAATAATTAGATTTTCACTGAAAACTGTAAACTGATTAAATAACTGTAAACTGATTAATATAAACGACTTAATAGTATATACTAAATATTGACAACTATCGTCTATAATTAAGCGATATACGATAACGGTATACGTTATACGTAATACGTTATACATCTATATAATTGGGTTAAATATAAATGGAAAGAAGAAAGAAATTAGAAAAAATTCATCTTCCTGTAATAATTGAAATGGATGAAGATGGTTATTATATAGTGAGTTGTCCCTTATTTAAAGGTTGCCATTCTTATGGTGAAAATATTGATGAAGCATTAAAAAATATATCAGAAGTAATAGAAATATGCTTGGAAGAAACGAACATTGAAGAATTAAATAAATTCGTTGGTTTTAGAGAATTAGAAGTTTATAAAAATGCCTAAACTTCCTGCAATCAAAGGTGAAGATTTAATAAAATTACTAAAAACTATGAATTTTAGTGTAACAAGAACAAAGGGTTCTCATGTAAGATTAAGATCAGAAGATGGCAGAGTTACTACTATACCTTTACACAGGAATAAAAATATTCCAAAAGGACTCTTACGTAAAATAATAAGAGAAGACTTAGAAATGAACCTTGAGGAATTTATAGATTTATACTCAAAATTAAAGTAATTTCATTTTTATTTAAGCTGTATTTATTAAATTGTTGGATTTTAACTGAAAACTAATAACTGAATATTGTATTTTAATTTACTAACGACTAAATACCATCGACTAACGACTATTTTAATTCGAAATTATTATATTTAACGATATACATTTTTATAAGGAGCATTTCTACTTATGCTGGCCATAGATTTTGGCGCCCGTTCCATTAAAGCAGTACAACTAAGCAAGACCGGTGGTGGGTATCATCTGGAAAATTTTGGAATTGTTTTAACTCCGCCAGATAGTATTTTACATGGCGAAATAAAAGATGTTGCTGCAGTAAGCCAGGCCTTAGCTAAAATGCTTCGTAAAAAAAGAATATATGAGCGAGGCAGTGTTATTGCTATTACCGGACAAAAGGTTATTGTGCGGGAAATTACCACGCCATTGATGACTGAAAAAGAATTAGCTGAAGGAATACAATGGGAAGCCCCCAAATATGTCCCCTATGATTTGAAAGAATCTTTGCTGGATGCTATAAAAATTGAAGAGTTAGAGGAAAAAGAAGGCAGCAAGATGATGAAGGTTTTGCTGGTTGCTGCACCAAAAAGTCTTGTTGAACAGCAAATATCGGTTTTAAAAAATGTTAAAATCCAACCAAAAGCTGTTGATATAGTTGCCAATGCCCAGATAAGAGCTTTTGAAAATTATCTTTCACCAGTATCCAGCAGTGAGGAAGATGGCACTAGAATTGATATCATTCTTTCCATAGGTGCCAGTACCACCGAAATCACCTTAATTGAAGGAGATAGATTGAAATTTACCAGAACTATTCTCAAAGGGGGTAATGATATAAACAAAGCAATTGAGAAAAAATTAAATATACCCTTTAACGAAGCGGAAATGTTAAAACGTAAAATAGGTCTCTCCTTACCAGAAGAAAAAACAGAAAAGGTAGCAGAAATGGAAGAAATTGAAGAAACAGAAGAAGATTTAGGAAAAGAAGAAGAAAAAGAAGAAAAATCAGAAGAAGAAGCGCTTACTGATAAGATAGAAAAGGTAAAAAAGGAAAAGACTGAAAAAGAAAATTCGGAAGAATCTTTAGCTTTAGCTAATCAAAAAGAAATTGCTGATTTAATTAATGCTGGTGTTTATGAAATATTTAATGAGGTTCGTAAATCATTGAATTACTTTAAAACACAGTATCAGAAAGTAAACTATAAGAGAATTATCTTATGTGGTGGCATGGCTCAATTACCCAATTTAGGGCAAGTGTTGAAAAAACAATTTGGTATAACTGTGGTAATAGCTAATCCTTTGAAGGGCATTACTGTAAATGAGCATGAGGTTGATATTAATCATCTTGATAAATATAAATCTGCTTTAGCAACTGCTATTGGATTAGCAAAAAGAGAAAGGTAAGTCCCAAAGTATGGCCAAAAATAAAAATACTATTCGAAATATCAATCTTCTACCCCCGGAATACCGGGAAAAAGAGAAATTTAATCTATTCCGTATGTTAATAATTATCTGTATAATTCTATTATTTGCTGCCTCAGGTTATTTTTATCTCCAGCTTGAAAATAAAATTTATACTAAAGAAATGGAAGTAAAAAACTTAGAAACCCAGCTGGCTGCTATAGAAAAAGTTATTCAGGAAGTAAAAAATTTAGAAAGAGATAAGGAAGAATTAGCTAAACGGGTGGAGATTATTGAAAATTTGATTAAAAATCAATCCCGGCTAACCCGGGTATTGGGAGATTTCAGCGAAACTATTCTAGCTGAGGTCTGGCTTAATAATTTGAGTATCAATGCTAATCAAACCTTTAGTTTTTCTGCCAATACCTTTAATAATTATCTTGTTGCTAAATATATGAACACCTTAAAAGAACATGAGCGTTTTGATGCTATCGAATTACAATATATTCGCAAACAGAGTACCAGAATTCCAGAATATGATAGAAGCATAGATACGGTGAATTTTCAATTATCAGGTGTTTTTATTCCCTATCGCCTGGAATATGGAAGCGAAGCCAGAGGAAAATAGAGGAGTATAATTTTGAAATTATTTAATTTAAGTAAGAGAGCTAAAATAGTACTGTTTATTATTTTTCTGGCAGTTTTTGCTTTTATAAACTATAATTATATTTATTTACCAAGAAATGCCAGGATAGAGGAATTAGATCGGCAGATTAGCAATCTTCAAAATAGGATTGCCGAAGGCAGAAGAATAGCTGCTCGTTTAGGTGATTTAAAAAAGGAATATCAGGAATTAACCCAAAAAATGGAATTTATGGAAGTGTTGCTGCCTAAAGAAAAAGATATTCCTGACTTCTTAGTTTTGTTACAAGAAACTATGGATGAATTTAATATTGATTTTACTAATTTTTCACCGCAAAATATTGTTCAGGAGAAAGATGCCATTTATGCCCGACTACCAATTAATATGACCTTCACTGCTAATTATTTTGAAACAATTAAATTCTTAGATAGATTGGAAAATTTTCCCAGGATTGTTGATATTCGGGACTTAAAACTTAATCCAACTGGTGATAATGCCGAGAATGTTAATATTTCCATGACTATGTTTACCTATGTCTTAATGAAAGGGAAATAGTATTTTGAGCAAATTAACTCGTATATTATTAATTATTTTAATTATTTTAGGAGTAGCTACTGCTCTGGTCTGGTTTAAACCAGACTTATTGTCTTCCTTATCTGCCCTCAATCCTTTTGGTGGAGAGCGAAAGGCAGCAATAACTCCAACTCCTACCCCTGGTAGCCCAACTGCTCAGGTTTCGCCTGCTGGTCAAACCACTACTGCCACTCCACCCAGAGCGGACACCTCTAACGTGGGCACTGCTGATACTGCAGGCTTGAAGGAAGAAGAAAAAGAGGAAAAAGAAGAAATATTATCTCCCTTTGAAAAAGAGATTCAACAGAGATATGAAAGCTATCAGACTAAGATTTATACCTATGAACCTTATCAACCACCAGTTATGCGAAACCCTTTTCAGAGAGTAGTGAGTACCGTTTATGTCAGCGAGGAAGAAGAGCAGTTAGCAGAAGAGTTAAGTAGTGAAGAGGCTATCCGAAGATTTGTGCAACCAGAATTACCCCCGGGAAGTAAATATACCGGAATGATTTCTTCTGGTGATATGAAATTAGCTATCCTGGAAATGGAAGATGAAACCTATATTGCCAAAGAGGGTGACCTTATTTTAGATAAATATTTAATAAAGCACATACAGGATGATAAAGTTGTTATCGAAATTAATGACTATGAAATTCCACTCAAATTGGGAGGTGAGGAGGTAACTAATGAATGAACAAAGTAATGAACAAATGAGAAAAAAATATGTTAAAAATGGCAATTCCAGAGCCAAAGCTAATTTTCAAAATACCAAAAGTGGTGTGGTTAGTGGGAAAGTTCTAATAGTTTTAATTTCTTTATTATTATTTTTCTTTTTATTTGAGGTTTGCCTTGCTCAAGGGAACATAACCATCACCAATATTTGGTATAAGAAAATGCCCAATTTTACCAGGGTGACTATTAAAGCAAACCATCCTATTCAAGAATATGAGTCAATGTATGTGGGAGACCCGGATAGAATTGTCATTGATATTCATAATGCTGATTATAATATTACTGAATTGGTAAAAAATACCCTTTTCTTGAATATGGGCTCCGTGAAACAGGTCAGGTGCGGACAGATTGAGGCAGATAAAGTTCGATTTGTCGTTGATTTGTTTCAGCAGGTGGATTATGATATGGCGCTGGATGCCAGCAGAAAATTATTACAGATTAACATCTACGACTATAAAGAATTCCTCGCCCCTGAACAACAAGTTTTTACTGTGGAACCACTTGGTGCAGACGAGATTAGAAAAATAAGAGAACAAGAAATAGCTACAGTTCCTTCTCTGGTAGACCAGGTTACTACTCCTATTACCATGAACTTGAAAGAGACTGATGTTGTAGATGCTATCCGAACTTTATCTATGTTAAGTGGCATTAATATTATTGCTGATGACTCAGTGACCGGTAAAATTACTCTTAATTTAAATAATGTCTCTTTTAAGGAGGCTTTAAACTGGATATTGACTTTGAAAAGATTGAGCTATGCCCAGGTGGGTAATGCCTTGATTATCGGGACTGAAGAGGTTATTGAAACCTACCGAGAAAGGGTAACCAGAATTGTTCATTTAGAGAATTCTAGCGTGGAAAATACTAAGAGTGTCTTAGATAGTTATTTTGGTGAGAATAGTAATATAAAAATAACTCCTGATACTAGATTGAATAACCTGATTGTAGAAGGAACACTGGAAATGGTTGCTAAGGCGGAAGAATTAATCAAGGAGATGGATAGTAGTTTAATTACCAAGAGTATTAAGCTTGATAATGCAATATTTCCGGAAGAAGTAGAAGCAATTAAAAATATGCTGGGAATTGTTATTCCCGATGAGAGCAGAATTATTATTGATAGTCGGCAGAATGAAATTATTATCAAAGGTAATCAGGAAGAAATAACCAATGCCCAGATGATGATTGAAGGACTGGATAAACGTGCTCCTCAAATAATGATTGAATCAAAGATTGTAGAGATTGATTTAAATTCGGAAAGAGATCTGGGAATATCATGGAGTTCTGGTGCAAATACAGATGCAACAGGTAATCTAATCCTGGGGCAAATCACCTTTAGAGAATTAACTTTAGGTGGCACCTTTGAAAGAATAGGATTAATACAGGCTCGATTGGATGCTTTAACTAAAGAAGGTAAAACCAATGTATTATCTAATCCTAAGATAGTGACACTGGATGGAAAAGAGTCTGTTATTCTTTCTGGCTCTAAAATTCCTATTCGAGAAAGGACGGAAGAGGGGATTGAAACTGTTCGTTATATTGATGTCGGTTTAAATATGACCATTACACCTCGCTTGAGCCAGGATGAGAAAATTACTATGGATTGTGATATTAAGATAGAATCTCTGGGAACTGAATTAATTCAAGGTTATCCGGTGATTAATTCTCGCCAGGAAAAGGCTATCATCCGCTCACCTTTAGGAGTTACTAATGTCATTGGTGGATTAATTACCTCAGAGGAAATTGAAACAATTAGAAGAATACCAATTTTAAGTGAAATACCGGTCATCGGTGAGCTATTTAAATTTACTAATCGTACCAAGAATAGAACTGAAATAATCATTCTGATTACAGCTCACAAAATCGAATATTAAAAAGCAGTTATCAGTTTATAGTTTTTAGTTTTTAGTTGAATTCAATCTCATTTACTTATGTCTGTGGGAAATTAAGTTCATTACAGGTATAGATGGAAGAGATTGCTTTGTTGTTTATTTTTTTAACTATAAACTGTAAACCGTAAACTAAAAACTATTATAAAAGGGAGGGGAAGGGATTGCTACAAAATATATTTAAAGAAAAAAAGAAAGAAAAAAAGAACATAGTTCTGTTTTTATCAGTTTTAATATTATTTGGTCTTACTCTAACTGGCTGCGGTTGGTTTAGTGAAGGAATTTTCAATGTCTTCGATCCCAAAGCAGCAATAAGAGTACTATCTGCAGTATATAGTGATGAAAGTAAAACTAAATTAAATTTAGAAGTAGCATCAATAAATCAGGTTGAATTCATTGGCTCTGGAGTAAAATTAATATATTATAATAATGGTGTACGGGTAACTTCTCTTGATGCATCAGCTAGTGGGTATTTTTATATTTATCCCTCCAATACACCAGGTCAACCAGGAGAGTCTACTGTGATATCAGAAATCACTTTGTATACAGGTGAAGTGCTCAATTATGTAAAAAACAATAAAGCTTTCAATAGCTTAACTTGTGATCTTTATCTGGTTGGGACTGATGGAGCAGGGCATGCATTAGAGATTAAAGTTGGAGAAAATATTCCAGCTCTGGGTATTGATAGCCAAAATCCAAAAGCGAAAATTACTGTTGAACCAAAAGAAGGAGGAGAATGTCCTTTAACTGTTACTTTTGATGGTTCTGATTCAACCGATGATCCTTTCGGGATTGCCTCTTTTGCCTGGCAAATACCTCAGGTGCAATCTGGCATTATTTCTACTAATAGTGTCTTTTCCCACACCTTTTCCTGTAGTTTTTTAACAGATACTCAAGAAGTAGTCAGTGTTATCCTGACAGTTAGTGATTATTATGGAAATCAGGATTCTGCAGTAGGAACAGTTACTATTACTAAACCTGAGAGCGAAGAAAACGGAAGCTGTCCTTAAAAAGTTATTATAGGGACGATTCGATTCTTTCTGAGCCAGAAAATTGATTAAAATAATCCTGAATAGACTGAAGACTAAAAAGAGAATCAATAGTCTATTCAGGATTATTTTTTTAAGGAACTCTAATTAATATTTCTATAAATCTTATTTGACTGGAATATTTAATGCATAGTTAATACAGGAGGTGTAATGTATGAGTGCGCCAAGCGAAGCTTGGCAGTTCTTGCCGGTGAGAGTCCGGATTAGGCAAAGGTTAGCCGCCAGCCTAACACCTATACTACATGTAGGAAGGCAACTGACTGCATGAAGCTGGTAGATGGGAGTTATCAGGCCGTAACGCAAGTGAAGGTATAGAGCCCCGAAACCTCACGCTGTTGGGAGAGTCGACAGTGTTCATATGCTGGAAGACGGAATTCTGTCGTGCGGAATGGCAAGCACGACACTGCTCCCCTGTTTCTATTACTCTGTTCTACTGTTCTATATTTTTTTTATCTGAAAACTGTGAACTGACAACTAAAAACCTGTTCTAAGCCTATTTTAATATAATTTGACTTGATTTTACTTTGAGGTAAAATGAGAAGTAGGAAGGATTAACTTAAAAGAGATGTATTGATATGACCAATAATTATAATGAAGAATATAAGAAGTTAAAGAGAAAATATTTCTGGCTGCGGGTATTGATGCACATCCCTAATTTCTTTAAATTAGCCTTTCGCCTGGCAAGGGATAAACAGGTACCCTTATACCTAAAAATAATCTTTTATGCTGCAGTAGTTTACGTTTTATCTCCCTTTGATTTTTTGCCTGCTTTTTTAGTTCCTTTTCTGGGGTGGATTGAGGATATTATCATATTTATCATCTGCATTTATCTGCTGGTAAACTTAAGCCCTCCGGAAGTAGTAGAGAAGCATGTCAAGGCAATCGATACGGAAATGAAGCAGCGATTTAGGCAATATTTTTACAGATACAGATAAATTCATTTCTTGAAAAGCTTGCGGGCGATGCCAATATGCCCACCTCTTTGATCTAAAAAACTGCTATCTGACCACTGAAAACTTTCTTTCTATCTTAGAAGGGAATAAAAAACTAAAAAATTAGCTATTCCAATAGATATCACAGAATTTTGAATGATGTATTATATTATGGTAAAATTTTATTAAAATGTTCTATCATAAAAATTATAAAATATTCACATAGTAATCTAGGAGGAACTAATGGATAATTCCTATACTGCGATAATTAAAAAAGAAGGTCAATGGTGGGTTGGCTGGATTTTAGAAATACCCGGAATAAATTGCCAAGAGAGAAGTAAAAAAAAATTATTAGAAAGTCTTAAAATTACCTTACAAGAAGCTTTAGAGCTAAACAGACAAGAGGCTTTAATTGAAGCAGGGAATGATTATAAAGAAGAAAAAATAGTTTTATGAAGAGAGATAAATTATTGAAATATCTCAGTTCAAATGGATGTCAGTTACTTAGAGAAGGGGAAAAGCATTCATGGTGTATAATCCAAAATTGAATAAAAGATCTTCAATCCCAAGGCATAAAGAGATTGTTGATTTTTTAGCAATTAAAATATGTAAAGATTTAGGTGTTCCAAAAATCAAGTAGTGCTGATCATCGTAAACTGATAACAGTGGATAAGGGGGTAGAAGGTAGAATAGAACAGAGAGCCGCCCACTGTTCTCTATAACTTTGTTCTCTAAAAAATATTTAGGATGGGGGAGGAACCAAAATAAAAAAATATACTATTAAAGATATCGCTGAAATTGCTGGTGTATCTCAAAGAACAGTTTCTCGAGTGATTAATGAGGAAGAAAAAGTAAGTAAAAAAACAAGGGATAAAATAAAGAGAATCATCAGTTCAACTGGATATCAAGTTAATATTATTGCCAGGTCACTTAGAAAAAAAAGGACCGGCATCCTGATTGTTTTTTTGGAAAAAAATACCAGCAATTATATGGGTAGCTTTAGCAATGTTTTTATTAATAATCTAAATGAGAAGGCAAATGATTTCGGCTATAAACTTATTATTTCAAAATCTTCTGCCTATCAAGTTGAAGAAAATAAGCATGATGGTTTTTATTTGTTGAAACATGGACTGGCAGATGGAGCATTTATTTTTGATACTCGTGAAGTTGATATGCGTATTGACTATCTTATCAAAGATAATATCCCTTTTGTTATCATTGGAAGGGATAATGTCTATGATTCTACTTCCTTTGTTAATCTTGATAACTTTAAGGTAGGATACCTAGGCACTGAGCATCTTATTAAAAGAGGAAGAAAATCTATTCGGTTTTTTCTAGGAGATGAAAATTTCACTATCAGTCAGGATCGGGCAAAAGGATTTATTAAGGCACTTCAAGATTACCATATTAAAATTGAATCAAAACAGCTTGAATATGGAATTAGAAGTCCTCAAATGGCTTATCAAAGAATGAAAACAATTCTACAACAGGAAATACCTGATGCTATTTTTATTTCTGGAGATGAAAGGGCAATTGGGGTCTACCATGCGATTCAAGAGAAAAATTTGAGAATACCCCAGGATATTGCGGTACTGGGTATAGACAACATATTGATATCTGAATACTATCATCCATCACTATCAACCATTGACCATTCGATTCATAAAATGTCTGATTGGGCTATGAAAATACTGGATAGACAGTTAAGATATTCCAATAATCAACTCTGCCAGAGAAAGATATTCCAGCCAAAATTAATCATTAGAGATTCTACCTAGAACTTATATTTTATTTAATTGGAATTTTCAATCTATTAGAATTAATTTGACAATAAAAATTGATAATGATATAGTAAGTTGTAGAGTGCCATCGATAGCAATTTACTAAGGAGCAACCTTGGATAATAGATTAGTTAATAATGTTTGTTCAAGAAGGAGGTGGAATAATTAGACCCTAATATTGATTTTTTGTAATGTAGTGATTTTTGTTAAAGGAGGAAAAGGATGAAAATTAATTTAAAAAATTATTTTCTCACTATTTTGTTTCTTGTTGTTTTTCTTCTGAGCTGCACTTTTTCAAGTTCTGCTGTAGAGCAAAACCCAAAAATTTTGGAAATCTATCATTGGTGGACTTCGGGGTCGGAAAAAGCTGCTATGGACGCACTGGTTGGTGAATATCTTGCTAAATATCCAGATGTAACTGTTTTAGAAAGCCCGGTTGCCGGTGGTGGTGGTCTGGAAATGAGACAAGTAATGCATACCCTGATGCTGGCCGGAGAGGCACCGGATTCCTTCCAGAGTTATCCATTTGGATTGATTCCCTATTGGCAAGCTGACATGCTTGTAGCTATTGATGAGGTATGGACTACAGAAGTAAGGGAAGCTGTTCCTGATGTGCTTGAAGATATGTGTAAGATGCCGGATGGTCATTATTATGCCGTTCCCTGTGGTGTTCAACAAGCAGGAGTTTTCTTCTATAATACCAAAGTATTTAAAGAAAATGGTTTATCTAAACCAACTACCTGGGATGATTTCTGGAATATATGCGAAACACTAAAAGCCAAAGGAATTGACCCCATTGCTCTTGGTGATAAAAATGCCTGGCCATTAACCTATATTTTTAGGACACTCACTGCTAGTGAAGGAATTAAATACTATGAAGATTTTATCAATGGAAAAGTTACCTCAGAGTCGCATCCACAATTGGTTGATTCATTGGAAAAATTAGTTAAAATGGGTCAGTATTTTAATTCCGATCATGCAGCCTTGACCTGGGATGAAGCAATGGGCCGGGTTGTTAAAGGGGAAGCAGGATTAAGTATCATGGGAGACTGTGGTGCTGGTGAATTTATTGTAGCAGGCAAGGAATATCCTGATGATTTTGGAGCTTTTTATGCACCCGGAGCTGCTGATATCTTTGGAATTAGTTTAGATGTATTTGGATTACCTAAAGGTGCTAAACATCCAGAACAGGCAATGAATTGGTTTAAAACGATTATGACCAAAGAAGCACAAAGCGCTTTTGCAGGACCAAAGGGATTTATCCCGGCCAGAACAGATTCAGTAATGGCAGAGGGTTTCTCTAATTATCAAATAGATGAATCAGCAGTTCATTTCCAGGAGGCTAAATATTATCGTCCTGGTATGTGGAGTGGTACCCCTTCCACTTTTATGGGTAAACTGACTGATATTATCTCTCAAGAAATAGGGATTAACGAAGATGTAGCTGCTGCTGCAAAGGCGATAGCTAATCTGGAAAATGAAACTGAATGGCCTAAAGAATGGAAATTAACTCCTTAATTAAATGAAAAATTCAATAGTTAAGCTGAAACAATAACCATTAATTAATAGAATAGATTTAAGGTTCTCATCATTAAAAGATTGATGAGAACCTTAAATCAAAATATCTTATTTAATGCGACTGGAGTAAAACAGGTGGAAGAGGGGAAAAAAGAAAAGCTGATAGCGTTGCTGGTCATACTACCCGGCATCTTGAGTGTATTTATCTTTTTTTATATTTTTTCTGGCTGGAATTTTATTATTTCCCTAACTGATTGGGAAGGTTTTATACCAAGTTATAATATTATAGGATTAAAAAATTATATTCAACTATTTCAGGATCCTCTTTTTTGGACTTCATTAAAAAATAATATACTGTTAATTGTATTATTTGTCCCGGGTGTGATGATTATTGGTTTGTGTATGGCCGTTTTACTGGATCAACGGGTCAGGGCTGAAGGTATCTTTAGAACTATATATTTATTGCCTTTTTCACTGTCCTTTGTGGTAACTGCTACCTTGTGGTCCTGGATGTATAGTCCCCGAGTAGGCACAATTAACTTTATTTTAGGGAAATTAGGTCTCACTTCATTACGGAAGGGATGGATTACTGACCCGAACATGGTCATGTATTGCATTATTATTGCCCTTATCTGGCAATTTGCCGGTTATTCCTGTATCATTTTTTTAGCTGGAATCAGGTCAATTCCCCATAGTCAAACTGCGGCAGCCATGGTTGATGGTGCTTCTAATTTTACTATTTATTGGCGGATTATTTTACCTCAGATAAAAGCCTCTTTTATTACTGCCTTTATTATTTTTATGTGTTTTGCATTGAAGGCATTTGATTTTATTTGGGTTCTCAATCGAGGTGGTCCTGGGTATTCTGCTCATATTCTAGGAGTGACCATGTACAAAGAGACATTTTCTTTTGATAAATTTGCCTATGGAGCAACTTATTCAACTATTATTCTATTACTTAGCTTACTTATTGTAGTGCCCTTTCTATTCAGAATTTATAAGGAGAAATAAATATGTTAAACATTAAACCATCACGAATATTACTATATGGTTTGTTAATCATATTTGTTATCGCCAGTCTACTTCCGTTATGGACTTGTATCGTTACTGCCTTGAAGAGTTCCCAGGAAGTTATTTTAACAACGCCAATTACTCCTCCTATTGACCCGACAATGGAAAAAATTATTGAATCTATTAATTTATTAAAAAAACCTTTAATGAACAGTTTGATTTTAGTTTTTTCTGGGGTAATGGTTTCTGCCTTTTTTGGTTCTTTTATAGGGTATATTTTTTCCAAGCATCGATTTCCAGGTTCAATATATATGTTTATTCTAATCGTCTTATGTTTGTATATTCCACCTCAGGTGCAGTTGATTCCAATGGTTCGAACCATGTCCAATTTGGGACTTTTTGGTAATCTGGGAGCTCTTGTTTTATTATATATGTTATTTGGCATACCAATGTGTGCCTTTATTTTCAAAACATTTTATGATGATGAGATACCAGATAGTTATATCAATGCAGCTAAAGTAGACGGTGCTGGAATATGGACTACCTATCGAAGAGTTGTTTTGCCGCTTTCAATACTTCCTTTTGTGGTGGCTGCGCTGCTCCAGGTTGTTGTAATCTGGAATGATTTTATTTGGGGATTGGTTCTGACCAGTGGTAAGGCGAATTTGCCGATAACTGTAGCTATGGCAAACTTGAAAGGTTCTTTTGTAGCGGAATGGAATCTGCAAATGGCAGGTGCCTTATGGGTATCAATGCCAACCTTAATTATTTTTATCTTCCTGGGCAAATATATTATTCGTGGATATAGTGGTTTATAGGAGGTAATTATATGGCGAGCTTGACTATAAAAGGATTGACAAAGAAGTATGATGAAACGATAGCAGTAGAGAATTTCAATTTAGAAGTAAAAGACAAAGAATTTTTGGTATTGGTTGGTCCTTCCGGTTGTGGAAAGACGACTGTATTAAATAGTATTGCTGGATTGATAAATATTAATGAAGGTGAAATATGGTTTGGAGAGGAACTAGTGGATGCTCCCCAAAAAAAATTATTTAAAATACCTCAAAAACGTGGAGTAGCTATGGTCTTTCAGGATTACGCCATTTATCCTCATATGACTGTATATTCCAATATGGCTTTTCCCTTAGAAGTTAGAAAAGTAGCTCCTGAAGAGATTAAAGAGCGGGTAATTAAAGCAGCAAGATTGTTGGGTATTGACCATCTACTTCAGCGAAAACCTAAGGCATTGAGTGGGGGGCAAAAACAGCGAATTGCTTTAGGAAGGGCAATTGTCAGAAATCCAAAAATATTCTTAATGGATGAACCATTAGCTAATCTTGATGCAAAATTACGGGTTCAGGCACGAGTAGAATTAAAAAAACTCCAGGAAGAATTAGGCGTAACGACAATCTTTGTCACCCATGACCAGATTGAAGCCATGACCATGGGTGATAGAATCGCTCTCATGAATAACGGCCATCTTGAGCAGATTGGACCACCTCTTGAATTGTATCAAAAACCAAAAAATTTGTTTGTCGCTGATTTTATCGGTAGCCCCTCGATAAATATGTTCCAGGGAAATTTAGTAAAGAAGGATAAAAGCATAGGTATTGATTTAAAGTTTTTCTTCTATCCATTAACAACCAAGCTAAGTAAGTCCATTACGGATAAAGAAATTTCTAAAGTAGTGGTAGGGATAAGACCGGAAAATGTACTGATTGTTCAGAATAAAAAAGACGGCTTATTTCAAGCCAATATACTACGTATTGAACCTGTTGGCAAAGAATATAACATTCATCTGGAAGTAGAAGGTAAACCATTTATATCCATTGAAAGTTCTGCTGATAATTGGCGGCAAGGAGACAGAGTCTGGATTACATTTGCTAAAGATTATATCTATATTTTTGACCAAGAATCAGGGGATATTATTTCTTAATAGGTTATATATTTAAAGTTTGGAGATATGTTATGTCCACAAAATTAAAACGGTTGATAGTTTTAAGTTTTTCCATTATAGCAGCGGCTATCCTTTTTATATATTTATCAGAAACATTAATATTATGGCGATTGTTTTTTTCATTCATGATGTTTATCTCTACTTATATTTTGTTTGATGGATTTATAAAATATTGGTAAGTTAAACTTAAGATACGATTAGTTCATTTTTGGAGGTTACCTTTGAGTATCCAGGAAGTAAAAATTGCATTAGCGCAAATCGATTGTTATTTGAAAAATAAAAACAAAAATATTGCCCATACCATAGACATTATCCATCAATTAAATGGCAAGACCGATATAATCTGTTTCCCCGAATTATTCACTACTGGTTATAATCTTGAGGCAATTGGTGATGATATTTATGAACTGGCAGAAACTATTCCCGGTGAGACGAGTAACCGATTAGGTGAAGAAGCGAAACGATGCCAGATGGCTATTATTGGAGGAATTATAGAAAAAGATCCTTATATTCCTGATGTTCTATATAATTCTGCTTTTCTTATAAATAAAAAAGGAGAAATAGTTGGTAAATATCGGAAATATTACTTATATCCACTGGAACATAAATACTTCAAGCAGGGAAAAGAGATACCAGTATTTAATCTAAACTTTATCAGATTAGGAATGGCGATTTGTTATGATCATGCATTTCCTGAATTATTTAGAGTTCTTACCCTAAGAGGTGCACAGGTTGTATTCATTCTTTCAGCTATTCCAACAGGATATGAATATCTTTTAAATTTAAGAGCAATGGCAAGAGCTCAGGATAACCAAATATTTGTGGTTCATGTTAACCGAGTTGGTCAGGATAGGGAAGTTCGCTTTTGCGGCTTAAGCAAAATCGTCAATCCCAGGGGAGAAGTAATTAAGGAGGCTTCGCCAGCTTCAGAAGATGTACTGATTGGAACTATTGATCAAGATATGATTATAAAAGAGAAAAGGCAGGAGAGAATTATTAGAAGTCTAAGGCCGGAAATTTATCAGGATATAAACAGGCTTTTATAACTTTTCATTATCAAAAAATTTCCCCTTAATAATTTTTTATTATATTATTGTTGAATGATATTCTAAAATTATTTATTCCCCCTCTCTAAAACAATAGAACTGTGTGGCACAATACGATAAAATGTCAAAAAAAATAAAAGCGCATATTATTTCTCATACGCATTGGGATCGAGAATGGTTTCTCGACCATAACTATACCAATGAGTGGTTAGTTCCTTTTTTCAATTCCCTCTTTTCAATATTAAAAAAAGAAAGTGAGTATCGATTTATATTGGACGGACAAAGCTTAATTGTGGAAGATTATTTTCAGGAACTAAGAAGACAGGGAAAGGATTACTCAAAATATCAAAAGATATTAAGGAAATATTGTAAAGAGGGGAGGATTCTGATAGGACCTTATTATATGCAACCTGATTATCAGTTAGTCAGTGGCGAATCCTTGGTTAGGAATTTAATAATTGGTCATCAAATCTCAGAAAAAATGGGAGGCGTAATGAAGACAGGATGGCTGTTGGATAATTTTGGACAGATATCCCAGACTGCTCAAATCCACAGTCAATTCGACCTCCAAGGACTTTTTGTATGGAGAGGTGTCGAAATGAAGCCCTCAGAGATTTGTTCTGAATTCTTATGGGAAAGCCCAGATGGTACTGAATTAATTACAATTTATTTGTTAAGCAGTTATCGAAATGCAATGAGACTGGGGGAATATAAGGAAATTATGAAGGAAAGAATTGAAAATGAAGTTCAGAAAATCGTTCACTTTGCCACTACTTCTAATGTTCTTTTAATGAATGGTTATGACCAGGAGATGATTCCAGATAGGTTTATTTCACATTTGGAAAGACTATCTTTTTCGGATATTAAAGTAAGACAAAGCACTCCTGAAGAATATATTGAAGCCATTAAAAAAGAAAATCCCGAATTAAGTGTGCTAAAAGGAGCACTTTATAGCGGTCGATATATATCTGTATTCCCTGGTACATTGTCGACCAGAATGTACCTAAAATTCCTGAATGATCAATGTCAGCGAGAGTTAGAGAAATATTCAGAACCTTTATCTGTTTTTTCCTGGTTATTGGTTGGCGGACAATATAATGGTAAAGCATTAATGAAGTGCTGGAAAGAATTATTGAAGAACCATCCTCATGATAATATTTGTGGAGTGAGTATTGATGATGTTCATACCGGTATGGAGAAAAGTTTTTATCGTATTTTGTTAAAATCCCGAAGAATTACTAGAAATAAATTAACCGAACTTGCTCTCAATATTGACACCACCAGTAGAGACGAAGGGACAACTCCCTATCTTCTATTTAACACTTCTCCCTGGGACTGCAGCAAAATTATTAGTATCACCAATAGTAAAAGGGGGAATATTACCTTTTTTAATTCAAAGGGAAGAGAGTTACCTCAACAAAAAGTAAATCAGAATACTTATCATATCTATGTGGATAAAATTCCAGCTTTTGGATATAAAACGATTTATAGCAAGAATAAACCAGGGAAATCTTTTAAGAAGCAGAAATATATATTGTCTGATAAAGTGATAATAGAAAATAATAAAATGGAAAACAAATTTATACGAATTACGATAAAAAAGAATGGAAGTATCGATGTCTTTGATAAAATAAATCAATGTCAGTATCGTGGATTAGGAATTTTTATTGATAGTGCAGATGCTGGAGATGAATACAACTATTCATATCCTGAAAATGATGAAATTATAACTACTGAAAATAGGACAGCGAAGATTGAAGTGATTGAAAAAAGCGATCTAAAAGTCATGGTAAAAATAAGTTTAATGATGCTATTACCTGAATCTCTTACTGAAGATCGCAAATCACGTTCTAAAAAATATAGGGAATTTCCTATCAGCAATTGGATTACCTTAGATGCTCTATCACCTGTAATTAAATTTAAGACAGTGTTAAAAAATACCGTGAAAGACCATCGTTTTAGAGTTTTATTCCCTTCAGATATTAATGCCAGTTACTCTTTCGCAGGCACTCAGTTTGATATTACCAGACATCTAATTAAGCCAAAGAACTATGATAATAGCTCTATCCCAGAAAATGTCCAGCGTATTATGATTGGGGCAAGAGAGAAAAGTCCAATAACAACTTTTCCACATTGTTTTTTTGTTGACATCAATAATGGGAAGAGAGGAATAGCAGTTTTAGACCGGGATTTAAAAGAATATGAAGTATTACCGAAACATAACACGATTGCTATTACACTTTTTAGGTCAATTGGCTGGTTGGCTAGAGGAGATCTTTTAACTCGAATTGGTGATGCCGGACCTGCTATTTGTACTCCTGAAGCCCAATGTTTGCGCCAGATGACTTTTGAATATGCCCTGGCCTTTCACCAGGGAGACTGTTATCAAGGTAAGCTGTACCAATTAGCTGAAGAATTTAATGTTAAACCAAAGATAGTAAAGACTGATTATCATAAAGGAAAACTAAAGGATAGTAATAGTTTATTGAGAGTAAGATCAAAGAATAATGTTTTGCAGGTAACTGCACTGAAAAAGGCGGAAAGAGATAATAGTGTTATCCTGAGGCTGTTTAACTGTTCTCCAGAAAAGGCTGAAGGTGAGATTTCAACAGTGGATGTCATCCAAAAAGCATATCTAGTTAATCTCAAAGAAGAAATAATTAAAGAGATTAATAATCTTCGAGGAAATAGATTTAGATTGACCATAAAACCGAAGAAGATTATTACTATAAAATTTCAGCTAAAAAAACAAGGATTAGTGCCTGATAGTAAAAATAGTATTTCTCGAAACCGAAGAAATATAGAATTCTTAGAAATTGAAGGCAATTATAAAATCAATTTTGATACATTTATCCCGGTTCAATTGATTTCTAAACATGATATTAAACAAGAAGAAAAAAGAATAGAAGAAATAAAAGAAAATTTGGAAAAAGCGAAAAAAAGGGTTTCCGGTATTAGAAATCAGATAGGTAAAAATGACAATTTTAATGAAGTTCATTCAGCTGAAATGAACTTTCAATTTCATCAGGCAAAAGGGAATGTAAAAACTCTTCAAAGAGAAGTACTTGAAGCAAGATTATCTCTGCTCCTATTGCAGAAAAAATACCAAGAAACCTACCCTCAGGAAATTGGTAGTATTAATCTATCAATGGATAAAATAAATTCGGAATTGAGAAAGATAGGATATGCTTTGAATAGAGCACGAATTAATAAAAGAGCTTATGAGTATATTATTGAATATTATAAACATCGTTTAAAATTAATTCGGGAAAAGAACAGGGGAGCATAGAAAAGGATAATTGCATTATATGTCTATAAAATATACAATGTAAGTAGTAGGGCTTAATATTCTCAACAAAAAAATATATCAAAAATAAGGGAGTGATATTCTATGCAAGAGGTTACTAAACAAGTAATTGAAAGGCTAATTGAAGAAAAGGAGGAGCCTTGTATTTCCATCTATATGCCCACCAGAGCTACAGTCAGTAGTGAAGCAAAAAAGATGTCCATCCAATTCAAAAGTCTGCTTAATTATGTGAAAAAAGAGTTACTGGAAAGTCGCAATATGGATAGTCGTGATACAGAAGAATTATTAAAACCAGCTACCAGTTTAATAGGTGATTTAGTTTTTTGGAAAAATCAAAAAGAAGGGTTAGCAGTTTTTATTAGCCCTAAACAATTCTCCTATTTTCGGGTAAAGAGTCCATTACCAGAAAAAGCGATTGTAAGCCAGTATTTTTATATAATTCCTTTGATACCTGAGGTCATGTTTAATGAATATTATTATGTACTTACTTTGAGTAAAAATCAAAACAGTATATTTCGTTGTACCAAAGGTAGTATTGAAAAAATTGAGATAGAAGATATTCCCAAAAGTTTGAAAGAAGTATCAAAATTTAAGGAAAGTGAAAAAATTCTTTCCTTCCATACCTCTGGGTCAGACGCTTCCGGTGCCATTTTCCATGGAATGGGAGAAAGTGATACTGAGAAGAAGAATGAGTTATTACAATATTTCCGCCAGATAGATCAGGGTTTGAATAAATATTTAGATAAAAAAAGTAAGTCACCGTTATTAATTATGTCTGTAAAAGAGCTTTTCCCAATTTATCGTGAAATAAATTCCTACCCCTATTTACTGGAGGAAAACATCGAGGGGAATCCTGATGAAGTTACACCTGATGTTATACTCAAGAATGCCTGGGAAATTGTAGCCAAATATTTCAATCGGAAATTAGATGATATTGTCGAAACCTATCATAATTGGAAAGGTACCGGCAAAACCTCCACTCAATTAGAAGATATTGTCTCTGCTTCCTACTTTAGCCGGGTGGAACAATTGTTAATAAAGAATAATGTTACTCAATTTGGGAATTTTGATCCAGAAGAAAACCATGTTTATCTGGCTGAAGATGGGAATGGACAATATGACCTTTATAATTTTGCGGCCATAAAGACTATTTCTAATGGTGGACAGGTATACGTACTGGATGATGAACATATGCCTGATGGAGAAAGCATTATTGCCCTGTACCGATTCTAAAATATACCGTATATAGGCAGAATTATGCGTATTTTTATCCAATCACTGGGTTGTCCTAAAAACTTAGTAGATAGTGAAGTAATTTGTGGCTTTCTATGGGAAGGAAATTATACCTTAACTAATGACCTGGAAAATTGCGATATTGCCCTTATCAATACTTGTAGTTTTATCCAACCGGCGGTAGAAGAATCTCTAAATGCTATTTTACAGGCTGGTCTATTAAAGCAAGAAGGCAAAATAAAATCTATTATTGTAGCTGGCTGTCTTTCTCAAAGATATAAGCTGGAAGAACTCGCACAGTCGTTGCCGGAAGTAGATGCCTTTATTGGAATAGATGAGATAGCCAGCATTAGGAAAATTATTCAGAAGGTTAAGACGGGAGAAAATATATTTCAGGTTAATTATCAGCCTACTTTTCTTGCTAATGAAAAAACTCCCCGTTTTCTTATGACTCCCAGGCACTATGCCTATCTTAAAATTGCAGAAGGTTGTAATAATAATTGTACTTATTGTCTAATACCTTCTATTAAAGGACGATATCGAAGTAGAAGTATTTCTTCAGTTTTTAAAGAAGCACAATATTTAGTAGACACTTATCCTTTAAAAGAAATTATTTTAATAGCTGAAGATACCACTAATTATGGGATAGACCTTTATGGGGAACCTTCTTTAGCTAAATTACTACAAACATTAGCTCGATTAAACTGGCCTGGAGAGAATAAAATAAGAATTTTGTATACTCATCCAGCCCATTACGATGATGAGTTGATAGATTGTTTAGCAGAAAATCCTATGTTTTGTCCTTATTTAGATCTCCCTCTTCAGCATATCAGTGATTCTCTATTAGCTAAAATGAATCGCAAGATTAATCAAAATGATATTAGGTTGCTTATCAAAAAATTGAGAACAAAAATTCCAAATTTAACCTTAAGGACTACTTTTATGGTAGGTTTTCCAGGTGAGACAGAAGATGATTTCCAAGAATTATGTGATTTTGTTCAGGAATATCAATTTGAAAAGGTGGGCGTTTTCCCTTTTTATAATGAACCAGGGTGTCTTGCTTATAAATTCACCGAGCAGGTGTCGGAAAAAGTCAAGAAAAAAAGATGGAAGGAATTAATGGAGATTCAGCAAAAGATTGCTTTAGCTCATCAAAAGAAGAAGATAGGTAAGCAGATGAAAGTTTTAATTGACGAAGCTTCTGAAAAAGAGGAAAATATTTTATTAGGTCGCTCTTATGCTGAGGCTCCTGAAATAGATGGCAATATTGCTGTTCCCAAAGGTAGCAATAAGGACATTGGCACCTGGATAGATGTTAAAATAACTGAGGCTTACCCCTATCAACTGAAAGGCGAAAAAATAGACGAGTGATAACTAAAAAGAAAAATAAAGGAAGGTAGAAATATTTGCAGATTAGACGAAGTTATGGTTATAATAATCTAAATATTTATTATAGTGGAGAGATGATTCAGATTTAGTTAATTAAAATTAGGAAGAAGGGAATTTGAACTTTGATAAAACAGAGAATAAAAAAATTCTGGCAAGAAATAAAAAAGAAAAATGCACAGTTAAATGCTTTTTTAGTTATCAATCCTAAAAATGTATTTTATCTAACTCAATTTAAAGGAGAAGGTATCCTCCTTGCTACCATTACCCAGAATTACCTTATTACAGATTCCCGTTATACAGAACAGGCCAAAAAAGAAGGCCAACATTGTCAGATTATTATCCAGGAACTAAAACAGCCTGATGCCCAAACCAATTCCTTAACTAAACTTATTAAGGAATTAGGTATTAAGGAAATAGGGTTTGAGTCAAATTTTCTTAAAGTTGATGATTACCTAAAGTATCAAACTCTGCTGCCTGAATTAAAATTAACCCCCTTTTTAAATATCATAGAAACAATCCGCATGATTAAAGACCACTATGAAATCGAGTTGTTAAAAAAAGCTGCTCAAATTGCTGATAATGCCTTTCAAGAAACGGTCCGCAATATCCAACCCGGAATTTCTGAACTATCCTTAGCTAACCAGTTAAATTATAATATGCGTAAAGGTGGCGCTCAAAAAGAGGCTTTTGACCTTATTGTTACCTCAGGTGAAAGAGGAATACTTATTCATGGAGAGCCTACTTCTAAGCCAATTAGAGAAGATGAACTTGTTATTATTGATTTTGGTAGTGTTTTTGAGAGGTATCATTCGGACTGTACCCGAACCATAGTTTTGGGAGAACCACCTAAAGAACAAAAAGAGATATTTCATATTATCAAGCAGGTTCAAATGGAAACATTACAACAGGTTAAGGCTGGCCTGAAAGGTAGTGAATTGGATAATTTTGCTCGCTTGATGATAGAAAAAAGCGGTTATGGAAATTATTTTCAGCACTCTTTAGGTCATGGTGTAGGTTTAGATATTCACGAACTACCCCGTCTTAATCCCTATGAACAAACAATTTTACAGCCAGGAATGATAATAACTATTGAGCCTGGTATTTATATCCCTGATATTGGTGGAGTTCGTATAGAAGATACCGTATTGATAACAGAAAAGAGTTGTGAGATACTAACTAGGTTGCCTAAAGAGTTATTAATTTCTGCCTACTTTTAAAAAATGATACTAAGTAGGTAAAAAGGAGGGGAAAATATGAGTTTAGAAATTGTTGATTCCGATATATATCAACTTATTAAAAAAGAGGAAGAACGTCAAAAATTTACTTTAGAACTTATTGCCTCTGAAAATTTTGTAAGTGAGGCAGTGCTGGAGGCTCAGGGTTCGGTTTTGACCAATAAATATGCAGAGGGTTATCCTGGCAAGAAGTATTATGGTGGATGTCAGTTTATCGATGAAGTGGAAAATTTAGCCATTGGGAGGGCTAAAAAACTATTTTCGGCAGACCATGCCAATGTGCAACCTCATTCTGGTTCTCAAGCCAATATGGCCGTTTATTTTAGTGTATTGCAACCAGGTGATACTATTTTATCCATGAATCTTGCTCATGGTGGGCATCTTACTCATGGTAGTCCAGTCAATTTTTCTGGCATATTATATAATATAGTACCTTATGGGGTAAATAAAGAGACTGGCAGAATTGATTACGATGAACTGGAGGAACTTGCCCTGAAAAATAAACCTAAGTTGATTGTCTCTGGTGCCAGTGCTTATCCCAGAGAAATTGATTTTGACAAATTTAGAAAAATAGCAGATGAAGTGGGAGCATTACTGATGGCTGATATTGCTCATATTGCTGGTCTGGTAGTAGCAGGGGAACATATGAGTCCCATTCCTTACTGTCATTTTGTTACTACCACCACTCATAAAACATTACGGGGACCAAGAGGTGGCTTGATTCTCTGCGAGAAGGATTTTGCCAAACAGATTGATAAGAGTATTTTCCCGGGAATACAGGGGGGACCATTGATGCATGTTATTGCTGCCAAAGCGGTCTGCTTTAAAATGGCCCTGCAAGATGATTTTATTACTTATCAGCAACAGATTAAAAAGAATGCAGCTACCTTAGCCCAGAGCTTAATAGAAAGAGGGTATGAACTGGTCTCAGGTGGCACTGATAATCATCTGATGTTAGTTGATTTAAGAAATAAAGGGCTTACCGGAAAACAGGCTGAGAAAGCCCTGGAAGAGGCTGGAATTACGGTAAATAAAAATGCAGTACCTTTTGATAGCCAACCACCGATGGTGACCAGTGGTATTCGTATTGGTACACCAGCTATGACTACTCGCGGTATGCAGGAAAAAGAGATGAACATCATTGCTGAATTAATGGACAGGGTATTGACTAATATTGATAATGAAAAGATAAAGCAGGAAGTTTTACAAGAAGTACATCAATTGTGTCGTCAGTTTGTTAGTTAGGAGTTAGGAATAAAAAGACGTATAGATAAATCTATAATTATTAAGAACACAGATAAATATATTTATAAATATATTTATAAGTATTTTGGTGATTCTAAAAAGGCAAGGAGGAGATAATGTGATTTCTACCAGTGATTTTAAAAATGGCATAAGCATAGAATTAGATGAACAATTGTATACTATTATTGAATTTCAGCATGTAAAACCTGGCAAGGGGGGTGCCTTTGTTAGAACTAAATTGAAAAATGTACAAACTGGAGCGGTTCTAGATAGAACTTTTCGTGCTGGGGAAAAGTTTGAACAGGCCATTATTGAACGCAAGGATATGCAGTATATTTACAATGATGGTCATAACTATTATTTTATGGATAAAGATAGCTATGAGCAAATTCCAATCGAGCAGGAGAAAATAGGTAATTATGCTGATTTATTAAAAGAAGGAAATGATGTAGAAGTAACTTTTTATAACGATATGGTGATTGGTATAGAATTGCCCGCCAGTATCGCTCTTAAGGTAGTAAAAACTATTCCTGGTGCAAAGGGTAATACAGTTTCAGGAGCTATGAAACCAGCTACTCTGGAAACTGGAGCAGTGGTGCAAGTTCCTCTCTTTATTAAAGAGGGAGACGTTATTAAAATAACAACCAGTGATAAAAAATATCAGGAAAGAGTGTAAGAAAAGCAAATGGATTTAGCTACAATTAGCACTGATAAAGGAAGTATTAATATTTCTCGGGCAACCATTGAAATATTAATTCATCTAATATTACGGGACATTAAAGGTATTGTTATATCGAAAAAAAATATTTTTAATAAAATTACTAAAACAGTAGTGAAAGGCAGTCCAGAAGAAAGTGAAAAATTAGCTCAAGAAATTAGGGTAGAAATAAAACCTGATTCGCTAATAGTAAATCTTTTTCTGGTTATTAATTATGGTATACGGATACCTGATTTGACCTGGGAAATTCAGACCAAAGTAAAAGAGAAAATAAAGGAAATAACCGGCTTAGAAATTGATGTAATTAATGTGCATATTCAAGGTATTCGCTATCCCAGACAATATAGAAGTAAAAAAAGAATAGTAGCACCAGAAATATTTGTAAAAATATTTTGAGAACTAGCAATATATTAACGCCCTCACCCTAACCATCTCCCTTCGAGGGAGAGGGATGAGAGATGGTGAATTTAAGTTTGATAATAGAATATTAGACATGAGGTATTTATGGGAAACAGAAGAGTAGCCAGGGAAATGGCTCTTAAAATCCTGTTTCAGGTTGACCTTGTTCATTGTAATGTAGATGAAGCAAGTAGTTATACCTTTCAAATGGAAAATATTATTCAATCTCATGATGCAGATGCTGTTATTTCTTTTTCCTTAGAATTGGTAAAGGGGGTACTCAGTCATTTATCTGAGATAGACTCTTTGCTAAAAAAACATGCCAATAACTGGTCTTTGGATAGAATGGCTAATATTGACCGCAATATATTACGCATTGCTATTTATGAAATAGTCTTTATTGATAGTATACCGAAAAGCGTCTCTATTAATGAGGCAGTAGAATTAGCCAAAAAATATAGTACTGAAAACTCCTTTAGTTTTGTTAATGGCGTTTTAGGTAGAATAGAAAAAGGAGTAGCTAAATTAAAAGAGTAGCTAAATTATAGTATATTGCTACCTAACGAGGAATAAAAATATCTGATGATTAAAGGTTTAAGATGTTGACCAATTTAGTAAACGAAAAAATATTTACAGTAAGTAGTATTACTCATCACCTTCAGCTGTTATTTAATTCAGACCCGCTGTTACATAATGTAACTGTTATTGGTGAGTTAAGCAATTTTAAATACCATTCTTCAGGACACATGTATTTCGTCTTAAAAGATGAGCAATGCCAGCTAAAATGTGTTATGTTTCGAGGTAGTAATTTAGGGCTTAGTTTTGAACCTTCAGATGGGATGAAAGTAAAGGCAAAAGGGGATATAAGAGTTTATGAAAGGCGAGGTGAATATCAATTTTATGTATCTCAAATGACAGAAGCTGGTAAAGGAGAATTATTTGCTGCCTTTGAAGCTTTAAAAGAAAAGTTGAGAGCTGAGGGATTGTTTAGGTCGGAAATTAAAAAACCTTTACCCAAAATTCCTCGTAAAATTGCTGTAATTACCTCACCTACTGGAGCGGCAATCAGAGATATCATCTCCATCACTTTACGTAGATTTCCTAATATTCATATTATGGTGGTTCCCTCCCAGGTGCAAGGGAATGAAGCTGCTACCCAGATTGCTGAAAATATTGACTTCCTCAATCAGGTATTGCCAGAATTGGATTTTATAATTATCGGAAGAGGAGGAGGTTCGATTGAAGAATTATGGGCTTTTAATGAAGAAAAATTAGCCAGAGCAATATATGCCTCTAAAATTCCTATCGTTTCAGCTGTTGGTCATGAGACTGATTTTACCATTGCTGATTTTGTAGCTGATCTTCGTGCTCCTACCCCCTCTGGAGCTGCTGAAATGACTATTCCCGATAAAGAAAGTCTTATTAAAAATATGAAACTAATAAAGAGCAAGCTTAATCGTTCTATTTCCCATATTTATGAGTTGAAAAAGCAGAGATATATAAATGTTTTGGAAAATTTGAAATATCAAAGTCCTAAAAATAAGATATTACAACATTTGCAGACCATTGATGATTTAAGAAATCGTTTGATTCTAAATATGAAACATATTCTTGACCTGAATGAGAACATTTTAACAAAATATAGAGAAAAGATTAATACCTTAAGCCCCAGAGAAGTCCTGAAACGGGGTTATAGTATTTGTTTAAAAATGCCAGAAAGAATTGTGGTAAAAAATTGTAAGCAAGTAGAAAAAGATAATTTGATTGAAGTTATGATAAGAGATGGTTCTATTTCTGCAAATGTTTTAGGAAAGGAGGAGATAAAGAATGACTGGTAAGAAAAAAAAGGAAGAAGATATTTCTTTTGAAGAATCATTAAAGAGATTAGAAGAAATTGTAGAAGAATTAGAAAAAGGGGAATTAAGTCTGGATGAAGCCTTAAAGTTATATGAAGAAGGAATGTATTTCTCTGATAGATGTTTAGAAAAGTTGAATGAATCAAAACAGAAAGTGGAAAAACTAACCAGGGAGGGAGATAAAAAATATCATACCGAACCTTTTTCTATAAAAAATGAGGAAGAGGTTAACAACGAGTAAATGAAATTAGCTTCCTATTTAGAGGAAAAAAAGAAGATTATTGATCAATACCTGGAACATAAGCTTCCTGCAGAAAAAGAAAATCCTTCTCTCATCCATCGTTCTATTCGTTATAGTGTTTTAAACGGAGGGAAAAGGCTTCGACCTATCCTTACTATAATGACTGCAGAGCTATTAGGAAATTCTTATGAGCAAGTATTACCTACTGCGGCCGGAATTGAGTTAATCCACACTTTTTCCTTAATTCATGATGATTTACCCTGTATGGATAATGATGATTATCGGAGGGGTAAGTTGACTAATCATAAGGTTTTTGGGGAAGCTATAGCTGTGTTAACTGGAGATGCCCTTTTGGTGATGGGTTTGGATTTCATTTGCCAGAATATAACAATAGAAGGAATAACGAAAGATTCAGTACTTCTGGTTCTTGAGAATGTTTTAGCAATGTTGGGGACTAAGCAAATGTTAGGTGGACAGGTAGATGATATTAACTGGCCTGAGGAAAAAGAAAATCCAGATTATATAAAAGATATTTATTTAAAAAAGACCTCAGCTTTAATTTGTGCCTCCTTGCAAGTAGGCGCCTTATTATCTCATGCTAACCAGAAACAGATTTTGGCCTTAAAAAACTATGGAGAGAATATCGGTCTTGCTTTTCAGATTACTGATGATTTAATTGACTTACAACAGGATAAAAAAGATGATGATAAACCTACTTATCCCACCATTTTTGGTATTAAAGAGGCGCAAGAAGAAGTCCAACGCTGTTGCCAGAAAGCTAAAGAATATATGATGATTTTTGGTGATAAAGCCCAATTATTTTATGAATTAGCTGATTTTATACCAAATCGTGAAAAATGAAAGATAATAATAAATTGAACAGCAGAATAAAAGGGAGTAATAATGCTAAGAGCTTATAATCGCAGCTATGATGAAATTAGACCGATAAAAGTAATCCGTAATTATATAAAATATTCCGAAGGTTCGGTATTAATTGAAGTTGGTGATACCAGGGTTATCTGTACGGCAAGTGTAGAGGAAAAGGTGCCCGTTTTTTTGCGGGGAACACAACAAGGTTGGATTTCTGCAGAGTATTCTATGATTCCTAGAGCAAATCAGTTACGCAATTTGAGGGATTCAATAAAAGGTAAAATTGATGGCAGGTCCCAGGAAATTCAAAGGCTGGTAGGCCGATCATTGAGAGCAGTGACTGACCTGGAAAAACTTGGTCCCAGGATGATATGGCTGGACTGTGATGTACTACAAGCAGATGGCGGTACTAGAACTACTTCCATTAATGGTTCTTTTATTGCTTTAGTTGATGCTCTAAATTACTTGAAAGCTGAGAAAAAAATTGAGTCAATTCCCATAAAACACTTTATTGGAGCGATAAGTGTAGGTATCGTGGATGGAGAAATGTTGTTGGATCTGGACTTTAAGGAAGATAGTCATGCCCAGGTAGATATGAATATAGTCATGACTGAACGAGGAGAAGTTGTTGAAATTCAGGGAACTGCTGAAGAGAGACCCTTTTCTATGACCAACCTGAATAAGTTAATAAAATTAGCAGAAAATGGAATTAAACAGGTTATTGCTCGTGAAAAAGAGATTATAGGAGAGTTATGTTAAGATTGATGGTGGCAACTCGTAATAATGGCAAATTAAAAGAGATAAAGGACTATTTGAAAGATTACCCGATAGCCTTGGAATGCTTGACTGATTACCCCCAAATTCCAGAAATAAAAGAAAGTGGTGAAACATTTTATGATAATGCTATCTTTAAAGCAACAGCAGTGTCAAGATGGACTAATTTACCAACTTTAGCAGATGATTCAGGTTTAGAGATTGATTATTTAGGAGGTAAACCAGGGATATACTCTTCCCGGTGGGGTAAAACAGATCAAGAAAGAATTAGAAAAGTTATCCAAGCTCTTCAGAATAGCAAAGAAGAAGAAAGAAAGGCTCATTTTGTCTGTGTTATGAGTTTGGTAACTCCTGAGGGGAAAACTTTTACCACAGAAGGCATATGTGCTGGTAAGATTACTCTGTTGCCAAAGGGTCAATCTGGTTTTGGTTATGACCCTATATTTATTCCAGAAGGATATAATCTTACTTTTGCTCAACTTGGTGCGGATATAAAAAATAAAATAAGTCATAGAGCTATTGCTTTAAAGAAAATGATTCAGATTATAATTGATTATTATCAGTTAAAATAAGTGAATCATTTAAAGCATATAATTGACAAAAAATAAACTAAAAAGCCTAAGAGGTTATTTATAATATATATTTCAAAAAAGCAGGAAAAGCAAGCCAATTTTGTTGACTTCTAAACTTGTATCCTATATAATACTTTTGTTTCGGGGTGTAGCGCAGTTTGGCAAGCGCACCTGCTTTGGGAGCAGGGGGTCGGAGGTTCAAGTCCTCTCACCCCGACCATGGGCGGGAATAGCTCAGTTGGTAGAGCACTAGCCTTCCAAGCTAGTCGTCGCGGGTTCGAGACCCGTTTCCCGCTCCATTTTATAAGTCAATATAAAATAAACTGGCGCCTGTAGCTCAATTGGATAGAGCAACGGACTTCTAATCCGTAGGCTGGGGGTTCGACTCCCTCCAGGCGCGCCATGAAGATATTATGGTGGGCGTAGCTCAGTCCGGTTAGAGCACTGGATTGTGGCTCCAGTGGTCATGGGTTCAAATCCCATCGCTCACCCCATTTTTGAGCGCTCGTAGCTCAATTGGACAGAGCTGTGGACTTCGGATCCAAAGGCTGGGGGTTCGACTCCCTCCGAGCGCGCCTAAAAAAGTTTCAGGGGAAACCTCCCCTGAATATCTTGTTGATAAAACAAGATAGCATTTTCTTGAATAGTATTCTCTTTGAGGGGTTTCAGGGGAAACCTCCCCTGAATAAATTATGCTAATAATTTAATCCGTTTCTAATTTAACCGGATTAAAAATAAATTATTTATTACTAGAACTTATGACTAAAAACTATATACGTAATACGCAATACTATATACTATTTTGAGGGGTTTCAGGGGAAACCTCCCCTGAATAAATTATGCTAATAATTTATGAATTTCTGATTTATACAAACTAAGAATTATATTTTTTAACTAGAATTTACTATATACTAAATACTACATACTCAATACTAAGAAGAGAGGGGTTTCAGGGGAAACCTCCCCTGAATATAATATATTCTGGGCCGTTAGCTCAGGTGGTAGAGCACCTGACTTTTAATCAGGGTGTCACAGGTTCGAGTCCTGTACGGCCTACCATTATTTAAGATAAATTGGCGAGGGTGGTGGAATTGGTAGACACGCTGGACTTAGGATCCAGTGGGTAACTCCATGCGGGTTCGAGTCCCGCCTCTCGCACCAGATTGATATTATTTTTACCGCAAAATATTTTTGCGGTTTTATTTTGAGGTGTAGGAATTTCGATAATTCCTATACCTCAAAATAAGAGATTGTTTTTTTATAAAAGATTTTAAAAGACAAGATATCATTTCTTTATAAGGCATTTTTCTTTATTTTTTAACTAGAATTTACTATATACTAAATACTATATACTCAATACTAATAAAAAGAGGGGTTTCAGGGGAGGTATCCCCTGATTAAATTATGCTAATAATTTAATCCGTTTCTAATTTAACCGGATTAAAAAATAAATTATTTATTACTAGAACTTATGACTAAAAACTATATACGTAATACGCAATACTATATACTATTTTGAGGGGTTTCAGTGGGCGGAGCCCCTTGAATATCTTGAGGTGTAGGAATTTCAAAAAATTTCGATAATGCAAGATAATATAAGTATTATTTACTAAATAAGTAACAATATATTTATATTTTACTTTTATTTATTTCAGGGGTTCTCAAGGGGAAGGATTCTCCTTGAATATCTCTGTTGTAACAGTGGAGGTTGAATAAACAAGATGGTTCATATAAAAAAAGGTGAGATGGAAAAAAATAAAGTTGAAGTAGAAGTAACGGTAGAACAGGAACAAGTTGAGCAGGCTTTTAAAGGAATTTATCGAGAACTTTCTCAAAAGGTAAAAATTCCGGGTTTTCGCTCGGGAAGGGTACCAGTAAATATATTAGAAATGAATTTAGGCAAAGAATACCTCAATCATCAGGTTGCCGAGAGACTTATCAAAGATTCTTATACTAAAGCTATTGAAGATAGCAAATTAGATCCTATTGATGTGCCCAAGATTGATCTAGTGCAAATAGAAAAGGGAAAACCATTTATCTATAAAATGGTTTTAGAAGTAAAACCTGATTTTGCGATTCCAGCCTTAGATGATATTACTATTGAAAAGAAAAAGCCAGAAATAAATGAGTTAGAAATTGCAGAAGAATTGGAAAAAATTAGAGAGAATTATAGCAAATTAAAACCAGTAGAGGATAGGGAGTCAAGAATAGGGGATTTTTTAATTGTGGATTATGAAGCTTTTCTCGATGGTAAACCGCTTGAAAACAGTAAAAGGGAAAAGCAGTTAATTCAATTGGGCGAAAGAGCACCGCGTGAGTTTAATAAAAATTTAGTAGGTTTAAAACCAGGGGATGAAAAAGAAGTAAAAGTTAAATTTCCAGAAAATCACCCAGATAAGCAAATTGCAGGTAAAGAAATAATTTATCAAGTTAAGTTATCAGAGATAAAAGTAAAAGAGTTACCAGAATTAGATGATAACTTGGCCAAAAGTGTTGGTGACTATCAGACCTTGGATGAATTAAAAGAGCATATTAGAAAACAACTAACTGAACAAGCAAAGTATGAGGCGGAGCGAGAATTCTATGAATCGTTAATGGAGAAAGTAGCTGAAAAATGTAACTTTGAAGTACCAGAAGTACTGATTGAAAAACAATTAGAAAATATGATGAAGGATTTAGAGGAAGATTTAAAAGAGAGAAATATTAGCTTAGCAGACTATTACCAAATGATTAAAGCCGATGAAGATAAGGTTAGGAAAGAATATCGTGTAATAGCAGAAAAACAGATTAAGCGAGAGTTGATTATTGACAAAATTATACAAGATGATAAAATAACTGCTACTGAAGAGGATGTGAATAAGAAAATAGAAGAAATTGCAGAAAGTACCAATCAAAAACCTTTAAAAGTAAGGGCGATGTTTGAAAAAAATGATAACTTGGATAATCTAAAGGAACAGATTAAGAGAGAGAAAGCGATGGCTATTTTATCCCAAAAAGTAAAGATTATTGAAAAATAAAGGAGGACATACTTATGTATTTAGTTCCTATTGTGGTGGAAAAAACTCCTCAGGGAGAAAGATCCTATGACATATATTCACGTTTGTTAAAAGAAAGGATTATTTTTTTAGGTAGTCCCATTGACGATGAGACTGCTAATATTATTATTGCTCAATTGCTTTTTTTAGAGGCGAGTGAACCAGAAAAAGATGTTCACATCTATATTAATAGTCCTGGTGGTTCGGTCAGTTCTACCATTGCTATTTATGATACTATTCAATATATCAAATCTGATGTTTCTACTATCTGTCTTGGTATGGCTGCCAGTGGAGCGGCATTAATTTTAGCCTCCGGGGCTAAGGGTAAAAGATTTACTCTACCCAATTCTAGAATTATGATTCATCAGCCCTTAGGTGGTGCTCAGGGACAGGTTTCTGATATCGAGATTCAAACCAAAGAATTGTTAAGAATTAAAAATAAAATCAATGACATTTTAACTTACCATACTAATCAACCCAGGGAAAGGATAGAAAAAGATACCGACCGTGATTTTTATATGACTGCAGAAGAAGCTAAAGCATATGGGATAGTTGATGAAGTAATTACTAAACGTACTGGCTTACAGAAAGAATAATTGAGGTGTTGGTCATGAAATGTTCTTTTTGTGGAAAAGATCAGAATGAAGTTGGTAAGATTATTTCCGGTCCTAATGGAGCTAATATCTGCAGTGAATGTATTCAAGTATGTAATTACATGCTTAGAGAAGATGATATAAAAAAAGTTAATAGAAATTTATCTAAAAAGAATATTCCTATTCCTGAAGAGATTAAAAAATATTTAGATAAATACGTCATTGGTCAGGAAAAGGCTAAAAAAATTCTTTCTGTAGCTGTTTACAATCATTATCAGAGAATTAAGAATAATCTTAATAAATATACCAATGGAAAGAATAACAAAAGAGCAGATAATTTTGTAGAGCTGGAAAAAAGTAATATACTTCTTCTGGGTCCGAGTGGATGTGGTAAGACGCTTTTAGCAAAGACCTTAGCAGAAATATTAGAAGTCCCGTTTGCTATTGCTGATGCTACTACCCTTACTGAGGCTGGTTATGTGGGAGACGATGTAGAGAATGTTTTACTGAAATTATACCATGCTGCTGATGAAGATATCGAGATGGCTCAAATAGGAATAATCTATATTGATGAAATTGATAAAATAGCCCGTAAATCTGAAAATCCTTCCATCACTCGTGATGTTTCCGGTGAAGGGGTACAACAGGCCTTATTAAAAATATTAGAAGGGACTGTTGCTACTATGCCTTTGCAAGGGGGAAGGAAGCATCCTCACCAGAAAAATCTAGAAATTGACACCACCCAAATATTATTTATCTGTGGTGGTTCATTCGAAGGATTGGAAAATATTATTAAAAATCGATTACAGGCGTATCAAATTGGTTTTAATGCGGACATTTTTGGTAGCAGGAATCTTCAGGACGATAGTGCTATATTGAAAAAAGTATTACCGGAAGACCTCATTAAATTTGGCTTGATTCCTGAATTAGTGGGACGATTAACCATTATTGCTACTATTGATAATCTTGATAAGGAAGCCTTGATGGATATTTTAACGAAACCAAAAAATGCCATTACCTTACAGTATCAACAGATATTTCGTAATCAAGGAGTAGAATTAAAATTTACTCAACCCGCATTAGAAGCTGTGGTGGAGAAGGCTTTAAGTAGAAAAACTGGTGCTCGGGGATTAAGATCAATTATTGAAGAGTCTATGCTTGATGTTATGTATCGGATTCCCTCTCATAAAAATATAAAGGAATGTATTATTACTGATAAGGTAATCAACAACAATGAATTACCTAAATTAATAAAGGAAAAAGCAAAAAATGACCTAAGAGAAACTGCTTAATAGTAATAGTATTATAAAAATCCCTTATCTTGAGGTATAGGAATTTCAATAATGCCTATACCTCAAGATAATATAAAATTATTTAATAAATAAATAACAATATATTTTGCTTTTAATTCAGGGGATCTCAAGGGGAAGGATTCCCCTTGAATATCTTGACAAAGCTGTCCTGTTAATAGTAATATAACAAAAAAGATATTGGTGAGGAAAGGATAGAGTAAATATTACCGGTAAATGAGGGTATATTGAAAGTCATCCTGGAGCCTTTTTCTGAAACTAAAAGTAAGTTTCAACGGGTGAACCGTTAACTCTGGTTAAGTGCCTGTTCTTTTTTAGTTAATAATTAAGAATAGGAATTAAGGTGGTACCACGAACCCCTTTCGCCCTTAAAGAGGAGGAAGGGGGTTTTTATTTTTTATAATAACTTATTCTAAAATTATTGAGGGGTTTCAGGGGATACCTCCCCTGAATATCTTGTTTGCAAAACAAGATAGAATTTCTTTGAATTGTATTGTCTTTGAGGGGATCTCAAGGGGAAGGATTCCCCTTGAATATCTTGCAGTATAGGAATTTCAAAAAAATTCTGATACTACAAAATACTCTTTTTAGATAAGATAAGAAATAATATATTTTTACACCATCTCTCTA
>DKFO01000030.1:40119-42549 GCA_002452835.1 Candidatus Atribacteria bacterium UBA6794
TTAACTGTTTTCAGATAAAAGATGCAGGTATAAATGGATGAGATTGCTTCGTCGCTTTGCTCCTCGCAATGGCAAAATCGTATATCGTTAAAATTGGTCGTTAGTATCTGTGATTAATTTGTCTATTACTTATTACTGGTTACTTATTACTCAATTGGCTCCTGGCAATGACAAAAATCGTATACCGTATTACGTATAATGTATATCGTTTAAATACAGTTGCTAGTCGAAAGTTAATTCAGGGGATCTCAAGGGGAAGAATTCCCCTTGAATACCTTGTTTGCAAAACAAGATAGCATTTCTTAGAATTGTATTTTCTTTAAGGGGATCTCAAGGGGAAGAATTCCCCTTGAATACCTTGGAAAATAATAACTTAGGTGAAATAATATTTAGGAGCTATGCTTATGAAAAATTATCAATATGAAAAAGATCAGTTATCTTCTGTTTATAATCCTAAAGAGGTAGAAGATCGATGGTATCAATTCTGGTTAGAGCAAGATCTTTTTCGGGCTAAGAATAAAAAAGACAAAGAACTAAATTATGCTATAGTCATGCCTCCTCCCAACATCACGGGTTCATTGCACATAGGGCATGCTTTAAATAATACACTACAGGATATAATTATTCGTTGGAAAAGGATGGAAGGATATAATGTACTGTGGTTGCCAGGGACTGATCATGCTGGCATTGCTACCCAGAATGTGGTAGAAAGAGAAATTGCCAAGGAAGGTAAGACCAGATATGACTTAGGACGAGAAAAATTTTTAGAACGTGCCTGGCAATGGCGGGAAGAATATGGTTCTAATATTTTAAATCAGCTTAGAAAAATGGGCTGTTCCTGTGATTGGTCGCGTTTAAGGTTTACCCTTGATGAAGGTTTATCGAAAGCAGTGCGCAAAGTGTTTGTAACACTTTTTCAAGAGGGACTTATCTATCGTTCCTATTATGTTATAAATTGGTGCCCTCGTTGCCAGACTGCCCTGGCTGATATTGAAGTGGAACAAAAGGAAGAAAAGGCCAAATTATATTTTATAAAATATCCTTTAAAAGATTCTTCAGCAGAGTATATTGTAATTGCTACCACTCGACCAGAAACTATGTTAGGCGATACTGCTATTGCCGTTAATCCAAAAGACCAGCGTTATAAGAAATATATTGGCAAGATAGCTATATTACCGCTTTTAGGCAGGGAGCTACCTATCGTTGCTGATGAATATGTTGACCCCGAATTTGGTACTGGGGCAGTAAAAATCACCCCTGCCCATGACTTAAATGATTTTGAGCTGGGCAAAAGACACCAGTTGAAAAATATTAATATCTTAAATGATGATGGAACTACTAATCAGCATGCTGGTTTAGCTTATGCTAATCTTACTGTTGGGCAATGTAGAGAAAAGGTGCTGGGAGAGCTTAAAGAAAAGGGGTATTTAGAAAAAATTGAAGATTATAAACATAACATTGGTCATTGTTACCGATGTGATACGGTAATTGAACCTTATTTATCCCAGCAATGGTTTGTTAAAATGAAAGATTTGGCTGAGGCGGCCATTAAATCAGTAGAACAAAAACAGACTATTTTTATTCCAGAAAGATGGTCGAAGGTTTATTTTGAATGGATGTATAATATCAAAGATTGGTGCATTTCCAGGCAACTATGGTGGGGTCACCGTATTCCAGTCTGGTATTGTCAGGATTGTCAGGAAATTATAGTAGCGATGGAAGATCCCGAAGAATGTCCAAAATGCCATAGTAAGAATATAATCCAGGATAATGACGTGCTTGATACCTGGTTTAGCTCAGCTCTCTGGCCCTTTTCTACTCTGGGATGGCCAGAACAAACATCTGATTTAGAAGATTTTTATCCTACTAATTTGTTAGTCACCGGTTTTGATATAATTTTCTTTTGGGTAGCCAGAATGATAATGATGGGGCTTAAATTTATGGGAGAAGTCCCTTTTAAAGAGGTCTTTATAAATCCCTTAATTAAAGATATTGAAGGGAAAAAGATGAGTAAATCAAGGGGTAATGTTATTGACCCTTTGTTAATGATTGAACAGTATGGAGCAGATGCCCTGCGGATGACTTTGGCCTCTTTAACCATTCAGGCTAATTATATTCGTTTATCACAAGATAAAATTGAAGCTTTTCGCAATTTCACTAACAAAATATGGAATGTAGCCAGATTTACCCTGACCCACCTGAAAGATTTTAACCCTTTAGGAATACAAGAAAAGGAATTGGAATTTAACTTATTTGACCAGTGGATATTGGGGCATTTAAATAGGTGTATCAGAGAAGTAACCGAAAATTTAACTAATTTTAAATTTAGTGATGCTGCTATGGCTATTTACGAATTTACCTGGAATTATTATTGCGATTGGTATGTGGAATTAGTTAAGGATACCTTATATCAAGAAGAGAATAATATTA
>DKFO01000068.1 GCA_002452835.1 Candidatus Atribacteria bacterium UBA6794
GTGATGATGAGGGGTTTCAGGGGAAACCTCCCCTGAATATCTTACATTATACTAGGAGGAAATATACTAAATGGATTTGCGAAGTACAATAAGGAATGTACCGGATTTTCCAGTAAAAGGTGTTCAATTTAAGGATATTACTACCTTACTAAAGGATAAAAAAGCTTATAGGTATAGTATTGATAAGATAACCCAGCACTGTAAAGATTTAAATATTGATTATATTGCTGGTATAGAAGCCCGTGGTTTTATTATTGGTGCACCAGTAGCATATAATTTGCAGATAGGGTTTATACCGATACGAAAAAAAGGTAAATTGCCTTATGAGGTAGAACGGATTTCTTATCAGTTAGAATATGGAGAGAATGTTTTAGAAATTCATAGAGATGCGTTTCAAGAAGGTAACCGCATTATGGTTATTGATGATTTACTCGCTACCGGTGGTACAACTCTGGCAGTCTTTAAATTAATTGAAAAATTAAAGGGAGAAGTAGTGGGGGCTGATTTTATTATTGAGTTAGAGATGTTAAAAGGTCGGGAAAAGTTATCTGGATATGAAATATTTTCACTGGTAAAGTATAACATATAAATAATTATTAATTATTTTTGGTCATGTTAGTCTGACTCCTCATGCTAACCCTAAGCCGCTCTCTTCGAGGGAGAGGGTTATAAATTAAGCCTTTTTAAATATATATAAAGAGGTGTCTAAAATAGACAATCCCATCACGATAGAAACATTAATCAACAAGATTAAGTCTTACAATCCTGATGCTGATATTGATTTCCTCAGGAAAGCTTATATTTTCTCTCAGCAGGCTCACCAGAACCAGAAAAGATATTCAGGTCAGCCTTATTTGTCTCATCCTCTTGGAGTAGCTGACATTTTAGCAGATTTAAATATGGATATTATTACTATTGTGGCTGGTTTACTACATGATGTAGTGGAAGATACTCAAGTAAATCTGGAGGAAATAGAGCAAGTATTTGGTGCAGAAGTAGCTATGTTGGTAAATGGAGTAACGAAACTAAGCAAAATATCTTTTAAAACCAAAGAGGAAAGACAGGCTGAAAGTTTTCGAAAAATGTTTTTGGCTATAGCTGAAGACATAAGAGTAATTCTGATTAAATTAGCCGATAGACTTAATAATATGCGCACCTTAAAGTATGTGCCAGCACCAAAGCGTTTAAAAAAGGCCAAAGAAACCTTAGATATTTATGTTCCTATTGCTAATAGATTAGGATTATACCGAGTGAAATGGGAATTAGAAGATTATGCTTTACTTAATTTAGATCCCAGGAAATATAATGAATTAGCCAGAAAAGTGGCTAAAAGCAGAGCTGAAAGAGAACAGTATATCGAATCGATTCAAAAGAGAATAACAGAAGAATTACAAAAGTTTGGTATTAAAGCCAGAATTCAGGGGAGACCTAAAAACATTTATAGTATTTATAAAAAAATGGAAGAACAGGATAAAGATTTTTTCCAGATCTATGATTTGATGGCTATCAGGATTATTTGTAATTCTATTACTGATTGTTACGCCTCTTTAGGTCTTCTCCATTCCTTATGGAAACCCATGCCGGGAAGATTTAAAGATTACATTGCCATGCCCAAATCAAATATGTATCAATCTTTACATACTACTGTGATAACTTCTGATGGGGAACCATTAGAAGTGCAAATTAGGACAGAAGAAATGCATAGAACTGCAGAATATGGTATAGCAGCTCATTGGAAATATAAAGAGAAAGGTGGTTTCTTAAAGGATAGTAAATTTGAAGAGAGATTAACCTGGCTAAGGCAAATATTGGATTGGCAAAAAGAATTAAAAGATCCACTTGAGTTTATGGAGAATTTAAAAATTGACCTGTTACAATATGAAGTTTATACCTTTACTCCCAAGGGTGATGTGAAAGTTTTACCTTTAGGTTCTACTCCTGTTGACTTTGCTTATGCCATTCATACCGAAATTGGTCACCGTTGTGTAGGGGCAAAAGTAAATAATAAAATTGTACCATTAGATCGTGAATTAAAGAGTGGTGATATCGTAGAGATAATTACCTCCAAAACATCCAGTGGCCCCAGCAGAGATTGGTTAAAATTTGTAAAAACTTCAGGGGCTAAAACTCGTATTAAATCCTGGTTTAAGAAAGAGTTTCGTGATGAAAATATTGAAAAGGGAAGAACATTGATATTACGAGAATTAGAAAAATTTAAAATTCCCTGGAGTACTGAATTAGAAAATAAACTTACCGATATCTGCCAACCAATGGGTTATACTGATTCTGATTCCTTATATGAAGCAATTGGATATAAAAAATTAAATCCTGCTCAAGTGATTAACAAAATTTTACCTCAGGAGAAAAAACCAGATATTCAAATTAAAGAAGAATTAACTAAAGAGCTGCCAAAAGAAAAAAAGATCGATAGGGGTGTTAAAATTGATGGGGTAGATAATATCCTGATACGTTTTGCCAAATGTTGTCATCCTGTTCCTGGTGATGATATTATTGGTTATATTACCAGAGGAAGGGGAGTTACCATACATCGAGTAGAGTGCCCCAATTTAAAGATTTTTTCTGAAGAGGAAGAACGATTAATTAATGCTGAATGGTATGAAACGAGGGATGATTATTTTCCGGTAAATATAAAAATAATCTCTGTAGACCGAAAAGATTTAATTTCCGATATATCAATGGTACTCTCCAATTATAAAGCAGGTATTAAGTATATTAATGGGGTAGCAAATAAAAATAACATAGCTATCATTCATTTAACTATAGAGGTAAGCACACTTGACCATTTAAAAGAAATTATGTCTCGCTTGAGGAGTCTAAGGGCGGTTAAAGAGGTAAAGAGGATGGAAGGAGATTAAAGGAAACAAAGAGATGAGAGCGGTTATCCAGAGGGTTAGTAAGGCTTTGGTAAGAGTGGAGGGTAAGGAAATTGCCCAGATTAGTCGTGGTATATTGGTTTTACTGGGGGTAAAAAAGAATGATACCCCAAAAGAAGCAGAACTTTTAGCAAAAAGGACTGTCAATTTAAGAATATTTAGTGATAAGGTAGGGAAAATGAATTTATCTTTATTAGATATCAAGGGTCAGGTTTTGGTAGTATCACAGTTTACTCTTTATGGAAATTGCCGAAAAGGTAGAAGACCCAGTTTTATTGAGGCTGCTTTACCAGAAGATGCTGATTCTTTGTATCAATATTATGTTCAATGTTTAAAAAAGGAGAATGTTGCGGTTGAGACCGGGCAATTTCAAGCCATGATGCAGGTAGAGATAATCAATGAGGGACCGGTTACTATTATTTTAGATACTGATGATCTCCAAAAAAGATAAAATAAGAAAGGAAATATATTGTGAGCATAGAGCAAAATAATTTATACATAAAAAGGATAATCCTGGGGGAGCTTGCTACCAATTGTTATATCCTGGGATGTAGCAAAACCAGAGAAGCAGCTGTGATTGATCCTGCTATAGCCAGTAGTATTATTTTAGAGCAGATTAAGGAGAATGGATTTCAACTTAAATATATAATTAATACTCATGGACATGCCGATCATATTGGAGGGAATAAAATGTTAAAAGAAGAGTTTTCAGCTAACTTATTAGTACATAAGTTAGATGAAGAAATGTTGATTGATCCCAAAAAAAATTTCTCTTTTTATAGTGGAATACCTATCCAATCCCCTCCTGCTGATGAGTATCTGGAAGATGGAATGCATCTAAAGGTTGGTTTATTTGATGTTTTTATTATTCACACTCCTGGACATTCACCAGGTAGTGTTTCTCTTAAGGTAGATAATAAAATATTTACGGGTGATACACTATTTAGAGAAGGTATTGGCCGAACTGATCTCCCGGGTGGCTCTAACTCCGACCTAATCCATTCTATTAAAAAAAAGCTTTTTGTTTTTGATGCTTCCTGTGAGGTATTCCCCGGTCATGGTCCCGAGACAACTCTAAAATGGGAATTAGAACATAATACCTGGTTGAAGTAGAAAAGATATCAAGGAAGATCGAAGGGGGGAAATTATGTTAGAATATGAAATTAAAGACATAAATCTGGCCGAAGAGGGTTTGAGGCGGATATGGTGGGCTCAGAATCAAATGCCTGTTCTGGAGTCTATCAAAAAACGTTTTGCAATGGAAAAACCATTTCAGAAAATTAAAATTGCTGCTTGTTTACATGTTACCACTGAAACTGCTAATCTGATGATTACCTTAAAGTCAGGCGGCGCTATACCTGTTTTATGTGCCTCCAATCCCTTAAGCACTCAAGACGATGTAGCAGCCTCCTTAGTAGAAAATTATCAGATTCCAGTTTTTGCTATAAAGGGAATAGAGAAAGAAGGATATTACCGACATATCAGTAAAACATTAAATCTCGAACCACACCTTACTATGGATGATGGTGCTGATCTGGTTTCTATGATTCATAATAGTAGAAGAGAGTTAATTGCTAAAATTATTGGTGGCACAGAGGAAACTACTACTGGTGTTACCCGCTTAAGAAGTATGGAAAGAGAAGGAGTACTGCAGTATCCTATTATTGCTGTAAACGATGCTTTAACAAAACATCTTTTTGATAATAGATATGGGACCGGGCAGAGTACCATTGATGGCTTGTTAAGAGCTACTAATATCCTATTAGCTGGTAAGATTGTAGTGATATGTGGCTATGGCTGGTGTGCGAGAGGGGTGGCTAATAGAGCCAGGGGAATGGGCTCTCGAGTTATTATTACCGAAGTTGACCATTTAAAAGCCTTAGAAGCGGTTATGGATGGATTTCAGGTAAGCAAGATTCGTGATGCTGCTCAAGTGGGTGATATATTTATTACTTTGACCGGGAATAAGAATGTTATTAGTAAAGAGGAATTTTTATTGATGAAAGATAGTGCTATTTTAGCCAATGCCGGGCATTTCAATGTAGAAATTGATATTCCTGCTTTAGAGGAATTGGCGGTAAAAAAAGAAGTAGCACGACCGGGGGTAGTATCATATATCTTTAATAACCAAAAAAGGTTATTTTTGTTAGTGGAAGGAAGATTGTTAAACCTGGCTGCTGCCGAAGGGCATCCAGCCAGTGTTATGGATATGAGTTTTGCCAACCAGGCTTTAGCTATCGAATATTTGGTAAAAAAGGGTAGTGTTTTAGCAAAAAAGGTTTATCCTGTTCCGAAAGATATTGACCAACAAATTGCCTTACTCAAACTTAAAAGTATGGGAATCGAAATAGATGAACTTACTTTTGAGCAAAAAAGATATTTGAATAGCTGGCAAGAAGGTACCTAATTCAGTAGTTTCAGGGATATCTTGCTAATTGTCTTGAAGAGTAAAAATATGGTAAATTAATAAAAGATGAATGATAATAGTTTTTGGGATTATCTGAAAGAAGGAATCCTTAATCTGATTTATCCTCTAAGTTGTGAAAATTGTGGGAGTCAGATAAAGGAATCAAATGGTTATGCTATCTGTAATGATTGTCTGAGTGAGATTAAATTAATTTCTGCACCTTATTGTTATCGATGTGGTAAACCTTTTTCAGCAATGGTGTATTTTGAAAAAGAGGCAATCTGTGCTGATTGTCTTAATAGGAAGAATTATTTTTATTATGTGCGTTCTGTTGCTCATTATCAGGGAGTAATGAGAAAATGTATCCATTTACTAAAGTATAAAAAACAGGTAAAATTAGTTAAACCGTTAGGAAATTTAATGGTTGATTATCTAAATAGAGATAAATTTATTGATACGGAGGAAATTGACTTAATAGTACCAGTACCTTTATATAAAGATGATTATCTAAGAAGAGGCTTTAATCAGAGTGGGTTATTGGCAAAATATATTGCCGATTATTTTTCCATTCCCTTTTCCGAAAATTTATTAATAAAGAAAAGAGGAAATGCTTCTCAGGTAGGTTTGTCCAAAAAAGAGAGGAAAAGTAATGTTCAAAATGTCTATTTTCTTAATTCATCAGCTGAAATAAAGAATTTTTCCGGTATCCTTTTAATAGATGATATTTATACTACCGGGGCTACTGTGGAGGCCTGTTGTAAGGAATTAAGAAAAGCAGGAATAAAAAAATTATTTGTTTTAACTCTGGCCAGAGGAGTGTAAAGAGTTCCCTCCTTAGAGCTGTGGTTGAAAGTCGATGCCAGCCGCAGGCGAAACGATCCACGTAAGGTAACGATTATTAGTTACTGAGCATGGTGCGGTTTTGGAGTAAGTCCTGCCTTATCATATAACATATGATAGGAGAAGAGTAGTAGTGAAAAGATAGCGAGGCTCTCTGCAGGCGAGTGTGGGGTAAAAGACCAGGTCAGTCTAAGGAGGGAAAAAGAATTAATGATAATAAAAAACTATAAACCCGGCTCTATAAAGTGTCCAATTTAAGAAGAGGAGGAACCAGATAATGAATCTAATTATAAGAGGGAAACAATTTGAGCTAACCGATTCCATAGAAAGCTATATCAGAAAGAAAATGAAGAAATTACAGAAGTATTTTGACCAGATTATGGAAGCCGTTGCTACTGTTAGTGTCGAAAAAAATAGACATATATTTGAAGTGACTTTACAGGCTAAAAAAGCAATAATCAGGGCAGAAGAAGAAAGTGATAATATCTATACCTCAATTGACCGAGTGGTGGAAAAATTAGAGAGACAGCTTATCAAGTATAAAGAAAAGCTTTATTATAAATATAATAATGAATACAATAAAATAAAAGAAGCTAATATCACTGAAAAAGAAAAAAGTGATATAATTGCTAAAGCAGATGATAAAGATATTAAAATTGTCAAAACAAAGAAATTTGTGCTAAAACCCATGTCTCCAGAAGAGGCCAGTTTACAGATGGAACTTTTAGGTCATAGTTTTTATGTTTTTAATAACGAGGAGACTGACCAGATTAATGTTATTTATAAAAGGAAGGATGGTAATTTTGGCTTAATAGAACCTGAATTGTAAAAGAGAGGGGAATCTAATGAATAATATCTCTGGGAATGATTTTCGAAATTTTATTATTTCACCTCAATTTGCTTCCAAGATAAAGGATATTGAAAAATCGATTAATTCTTTAAATGGCGTACTATTTTCCAAGATTGTTCTTGCTGACAACAAGGAAATAAAAGAAATTCATGTTATTACTAAAGACTTTTATAGCCCCAAAAAGATTAGTCGGGATGTTGAGTCCTTGTTAATGGCTAAATATAATATCTCAATTGATTATCGGAAAATTAGTATTGCTCAGGTAACTGAAGAAAAAAACCATTCTCCAAGATTAAAATTTGTTGACCTTTTGATTACTTCTCAAGGGGATCATTTAGAGGTACTGGTAAAATTAGAAAATAATGATAAGCAATTTGAAGGAAAGGTTGATTGTGTCAACTGGGATAAAAATAGGGAATATATTGTCAGTCGGGCAACCTTAGAGGCAATTACCTCTTTTTTAAAAGGAAAGGTATTTTTTCAGGTGGAAGAAATTAAGAAAATAAATATGGATGAGAGAGAAATGGTCTTGGTAGCAATTAATTTAATTAATGAACAAGGAAAGGAGAATTTAATTGGAGCTGCCCTGATAGGAGATGATCCGCACAGGTCTTTAGTGAAGGCAATATTAAAGGCAGTCAATCGAAGAATCCTGGTAAAGTAAAAAATGTCAGTAATTGAATAACAAAAAATAGATAGGTCGGTGATTCTTAGATAAAACCATTTAAAGAGAGATAATAAGTAGCAAATACTTTTTCTACCGAGCGAAGCGAAGCGGTTTTTGCTTGTTCTAAAAGAACAAAGAAAAACCGTGGAGGTGCGACATGAAAATTAACAAAGCTAAAATAATCAGCTTTTTAATCAGTGTCATGGCCTTGCTACTGGCTGGTGGCGCCAGATTTAGATGGTAAATAACTAAGGTTCACCGACCTATTTTTTAAAAAAATAGGGAGAAAAATATTTTTGAATAATAAAAAGAAATTAAAGATATATATATTTATATTATTGATGGTATTTTTAGCAATTTCCCTTTTTATTTATTTAATTCCAACAATTCCGCATATTTCTGAAATATGGTTGCCTTTATTATTTTTTGTTATTGTTTTAATATTTGCGGAATATTTCCCTGTTTCTCTTCCTGCAGGAGGAGAAATTACTATTTCCTTTCCACTTGATTTTGTGATCATACTTGTATATGGGCCAGGAATGGCTATGATTGTATCAGCACTTAGTTCATTAGAATTACTTGTCAGAAAAAGTAATAAAGATTTAGTAAAAATTTTATTTAATGCTTCTCAATTTTCTATTTCTTCAGGTTTGTCCGGTATGGTCTATATATATACGGGGGGAATGGTAGGAAAACAAAATTTTATAAATTTTATTATTCCTGCCGCCCTATGTGCCTTAACTTATTGTATTATTAATTCTATTCTGGTTACTACAGTTATTTCCCTTGATTCGGGAATGAGTATGGGCCAGATTTATCGAATTAATATTAAGGAGGTTCTCCCCAGTTACTTAGCTGAGGCGCCTCTGGGTTTTATTATGGCTATTATTTATGTTGAAGTAGGCATCCTGGGTATCCTGCTATTTTTCTTCCCCCTGTTATTAGCCAGACGATCATTTGAATTATATACCAGAATGCGTAAAATGTATTTAGATACTATACGCACTTTGGCTGCTACTATTGATGCGAAGGATCCTTATACCCATGGTCATTCAGAAAGGGTTTCCCAGATGGCCCTTCAATTAGCTAAAAGATTAGGTTTTGCGGAATCAGAGATAGAATATCTAGAATATGCCGCTATCTTGCATGATATTGGTAAAATAGGAATAGAAGACCGTATCCTGGGGAAAAAGGATAAATTAACCGATGCTGAATATGAAAAAGTAAAAGAACATCCGGTTATTGGGGCTAATATAATGGAATCAATTGAATTCTTGAAAAGATGTTCCCAGACTGTTTTACATCATCATGAACGTTTTGACGGCAGAGGGTATCCTTACGGTATAAAGGGAGAAGAAATACCAAAACCGGCGCGATTACTGGCTATTATAGATGCCTATGATGCTATGAACTCAGATCGTCCTTATCGTAAAAAATTGTCAGTGGAAGATATTTTAAAAGAGTTAGAACAGGAAGCTGGAAAACAATTTGACCCTATTATGGTAGAAGCTTTTATTTCCCTATTGAAGGAAAAGAGGATTTAATGATGTTATATGTAATTATAATTATTGCCAGTATTATTATAGCTTTGTTGCGTGGCGGCGAGCTAGAAAAACTTTCTACTATTTCTATGTGGGGAGTTCCTCTATTTGCCCTAGCCCTTTTATTGAGGGTATTGATATGGGTATTTGGTCTGCTGGGTTTTTCTGGCTTATTAAGATATAGTCCTTTTTTTGTAATTATTTCTTATTTATTATTAATTTATGCCTCAGTAGCTAATATGAAACTACCCGGTTTTAGGTATATTAATTTAGGTTTATTGCTTAATTCATTTGTTATTATCATAAATGGTGGCCAGATGCCAGTATTATTACCACAGGAAGCTATACAAAATGTTAATATGACTAATATTCTGGCAGAAGAAACTGAAGGTCTCCATTTCTTAATAAGTAATAACACTTTATTTGCTTTTTTGGGTGATGTTATTCCTATGCCTAAGCCCTTTCCGGATACTTCTATATTAAGTGTTGGTGATATAATGATTATGGTTGGGTTATTTATTCTAATTCAAAAGACTATGAAGCAGGAAGAAAAACTACCAGTAGAAGAAATAGAAATAGAATAAATAATAAAGAAATAATAGACAAGGGTTTTTATTAAAAAGAAGAAATTAAGAAACGAGAAGGGAATTACCTTAACGATGATTAAGATTACCAGTAAACTATTTGGTGACCCCAATAGTAGAGAATTAAATAAATTAAAGCCATTGGTAGAAAAGATAAATCAACTGGATGCAGAAGTAAGGGACTTATCAGATTCTTCTTTAAGGGGAAAGACCGAATATTTTAGGAATCAAATTAAAGATGGTAGGACTTTAGATGAGTTACTACCAGCAGCTTTTGCCGTAGTTCGAGAAGCAGCTCGTAGAACTATTAATATGCGTCATTTTGATGTGCAATTAATCGGAGGGATAGTATTGCATCAGGGTAAAATTGCCGAGATGGCTACTGGTGAAGGGAAGACTCTGGTAGCTACTTTACCTGCTTATTTGAATACCTTATCAGGAAACAGTGTTCATATTGTTACTGTTAATGATTATTTAGCAAAGAGAGATCGTTTTTGGATGGGGCCAGTATATGAATTTCTGGGATTAAAAGTGGGTTTAATCCAGCATGATATGACCACAGAACAACGCAAAGAAGCTTATCAGTCAGATGTGGTATATGGGACTAATAATGAGTTTGGATTTGATTATTTAAGAGATAATATGAGCATTAATCCTGAAGAAATAGTTCAACATCAACATGAATTTGCTATTATCGATGAAGTTGACAGTATCTTAATTGATGAAGCGAGGACTCCACTAATAATTTCTGGACCTGCCGAAGAATCTACCAAAAAGTATTTTCAGATTGATAAATTAATCTATCAGTTAAAAGAGGAAATAGATTACAAAATTAATGAAAAAGAAAAAACGGCCTTCTTAACAGAAGAAGGAATAGCCAAAATGGAAAGATTACTTGGCGTGGATAATTTATATGCTCAACAAAATATTAATTTGCAACATCATATTATTCAGGCTCTGCGGGCTCATAAATTATTTAAAAGAGATGTAGATTATGTAGTGAAAGATGGTGAAGTGATTATTGTAGATGAGTTTACTGGAAGGCTTATGTTTGGTAGAAGATATAGTGATGGTTTACATCAGGCTATTGAAGCCAAAGAAAATGTAGTAATTGCACGCGAGAGTCAAACTCTGGCTACCATCACCTTTCAGAATTTTTTCCGCATGTATAAGAAGCTGGCCGGAATGACTGGAACAGCAAAAACAGAAGAGGATGAATTTATTGAAATTTATAATTTGCCAGTAGTGGTAATACCCCCCAATAGAAAGTTGATAAGATATAGTTATCCTGATGTTATTTATCGAACTGAAAAGGAAAAGTTTGAAGCTGTTGTTCAAGAAATAAAAGAATTAAACCAGAAGGGTAGGCCAGTCCTGGTTGGGACAGTCTCCATTGATAAATCAGAGAGATTGAGTAATTTACTAAAAAAAGAAAAGATTGACCATAATGTATTGAATGCTAAAAACCATGAAAGGGAAGCGGAAATAGTTGCTGAGGCTGGTCAGAAAGGGAAGGTTACCATCTCCACCAACATGGCTGGTAGAGGAACCGATATCGTTTTGGGTCCTGGGGTAGCAGAAATGGGTGGCTTACACGTGATAGGCACCGAACGTCATGAGAGTAGAAGAATTGATAATCAGTTAAGAGGAAGAGCAGGACGACAGGGAGACCCAGGTTCTTCCCGATTTTTTTTATCCTTAGAGGATGATCTTTTGCGTCTATTTGGATCAGACCGTATTGCTGGTTTTATGGAAAAATTAGGAGTAGAAGAAGGAACTCCTATAGAACATCCTTTCATTACTCGTTCCATAGAGGGAGCTCAAAAAAGAGTAGAGGGAAGGAATTTTGAGATTAGAAAACAATTGTTAGAATTTGATAATGAAATGGAATTCCAAAGAAGGATTATCTATGAGCAAAGAAAAACAGTTTTGTTAAGTGATAATATTAAAGATATTATCATGGACATGGTGGTAGATACGGTAAATAATATGCTCCAGAGGTATACTAACAAAGAGGTTTATCCGGAAGAATGGAATTTAGCAGCATTAAAAGACCATTTCTTTGATACATTTGGAATATTATTAGATTTTCCAAAAGATGTTACTCAATTTACCATTGATCAACTACAGGATGATTTATTAGAGAAAGCCAAAGAAGGTTACTATCGAAAAGAAAATGAACTTACCCCTCCTTTGATGAGACAAATTGAAAAAATGATTCTTCTTCGTATTGTGGATAGAGAATGGAAAGATCATCTTAAGAGATTGGATGATTTAAAACAGGGGATTGGGTTAAGGGCATATGGACAAAAAGACCCGCTAATTGAATATCACTTTGAAGCGCATAATATGTTTCAAAATATGATAGAAAATATTAAAGAAGATTGTATCAAATTTATTTATCGAGTGAAAATTCAACAAAGACCAGCGGTAATTAAACAACAACCGGAAGAAAATTATGATTCAGAGACAAAATTAGCAGGTAAAGCAAATAAAGGTAAGCAAGTAAAACAAAATTTGACCAGCCAGTTTCGGAAAAAGAAGATTGGTAGAAATGAACCCTGTCCCTGTGGAAGTGGCTTAAAATATAAATATTGTTGTGGTAAAAATCAATAATAAAATGATAGCATTTTCTTGAATTGTATTCTCTTGGAGGGGTTTTAGGGGAAACCTCCCCTGAATATCTCGATAAGAAAGTAAGAAATAATTTTTTAATAAGTATTAGAAATAAGGGGCATTTGAACAATGAACGATATAGATAGTATTGATTTAAAGGTGAGAATTGACCAATTAAAAAATAAAATCACAGAATTGGGAGACCATCTTTGAAGTAAATAGAAAAAAAGAATGTATTAAAGAAATTTCCCAAAAGATGAGCTCAAATTCTTTTTGGCAAGATCAGATGAAAGCCAATCAAATAACTAAAGAATTTAAAGATTTACAAAATATGATAGAAGAATACCAAAAAATAACTGAGAGAGCTGAAGAGCTTGATATTCTTTATGAACTAAATTGTCAGGAAAACAACAGTGAAGTATGGCAGGAAATCGTAGTAAAAATTGGAGAGATAGAAGAGGAGGTAGAAAAGCAGAAAAGAGAACTCCTTTTTGCTGGAGAATACGATAAGAATAATGCCATAGTATCTATTCATCCAGGGGCTGGCGGTACCGAATCGCAAGATTGGGCTGAGATGCTCTTAAGAATGTATCTTAGATGGGCAGAAAGAAATAGTTTCAAAACTGAAATTGTTGATCTTTTACCGGCAGAGGAAGCAGGAATTAAAAGTGTCACTTTTACTGTTAAAGGTAAGAATGCCTTTGGTTTATTGAAGTCGGAAAAGGGTATTCATCGTTTAGTGCGTATTTCGCCTTTTGATGCCAATAAGAGAAGACATACTTCCTTTGCTTCAGTAGATGTTATTCCAGAAATTGAAGATGATATTAAAATTGATATCGCTGAATCAGATTTAAGGATAGATACTTATCGTTCTACTGGAGCAGGAGGACAATATGTGAATACTACTGATTCAGCAGTACGTATTACTCATTTGCCTACTAATATTGTGGTTCAGTGTCAGAATGAACGTTCCCAATATAGTAATCGCCTGACTGCCATGAAGATATTAAAAGCCAGATTGTTTGAGTATTATCAAAAAAAACAGGAAGAAGATTTAGAAAGGTTGAGTGGTGAAAAGAAAGATATTGCCTGGGGCAATCAGATTCGTTCCTATGTTTTTCAACCATATCAGATGGTTAAAGATCACCGCACTAAAGTAGAAAGCAGTAATGTTACGGCTATTATGGATGGGGAAATAGATATTTTTATTGATGCTTACTTAAGTTATTACCAGAAACACAGTTGCTCTAACTCTCTCCACTCGAGGGAGAGGGAAGGGTGAGGGTGATAAATAGTTATCAGTTTGCAGTTAATTGTTTTCAGATAAAAGATGCGGGTAGAAGTGAATGAGATTGCTTAGTTGCTTCGCTCCTCGCAATGACAAAATTGTATATCGTATTACGTATAACGTATATCGTTTAAATACAGTTGCTAGTCGGAAGTTATTTCAGGGGATCTCAAGGGGAAGGATTCCCCTTGAATATCGGAATTTCTTTGAAATTTCGATATTCTTAAAATTACCGAACTAAGATATCAAGATAACATAGTAAATAGAACAGTCAAGAGATTAATGAATATTGTTTTGATTTTAAATTCAGGGGTTTTCAAGGGGAAGGATTCCCCTTGAATATCTTATTGGTAAAACAAGATAGCATTTCTTTGTAAGGTATTTTTCTGTATTTTTATTAAAAATTTACACTATATACTAAATACTATATACTCAGTACTAATGAGAGAGGGGTTTCAGGGGATACCTCCCCTGAATATCTTGTTGTAAAACAAGATAGCATTTTCTTGAATTGTATTTTCTTTCAGGGGTTTCAGGGGATACCTCCCCTGAATATCTTGATTAAATTGTATTATTTGAGAAGGAAGGGAAATTATTTATGTTAAAGGACCAAAAAATTAAGACATTCTTAGATTCACTTGCTTCTGAGTCAGCTACACCAGGGGGAGGCAGCGTAGCAGCTCTTACCGGGGCTATGAGTGCTGCTCTAATTTCCATGGTCAGCAATCTGACTGTTGGTAAAGAAAAATATCGGCATTTAGAGGATGACATAAAATTGTTATTAAAGAAAAGTGAAAGTTTAAGAGCAAAATTGGAAGAGCTTATGGAAAAAGATATTGAAGTATTCAATCAGCTTATGGCTATTATGAAATTACCCAGAAGTAATGAAGAAGAAAAGAGGGAACGTAACCAGAAGATGCAAATAGCCTTAATAGAAGCAGCCAAGGTACCATTAGAGGTAGCTCGAAAAAGTAAAGAATTAATAGATATCTGTCAGGAAATTGCCGATAAAGGGAATAAAAATGCCATCAGTGATGCTGGAGTGGCAGTAATATTGGCAGAAGCGGCTTTTGATAGTGCTATCATTAATGTGAAGATAAATTTAAACATGATTAAGGATGAAAAAATAAACAATAGTCTAACTGAAGAAATTAATAATCTAAATGCTTCAGTAAAAGGGAAAAAAGACAAAGTTTTAGAAAAAGTATTAGCCAGAATGTAAAGTTTTTCACAATATAGGGATTTCACTGAAAATTTCGATACTAGATAAAATCATTGTCTTAAATAAAAAAAACAGTATATTGATACCCTTACTGTAACCATTTTCTTTCGAGATAGAAGAAAGGAGTAGAGTCTATTTATAGAGATTTATATTTTGTAATCTTTTTAAAATAACTTTATTACTCTGAAATAATTTTCTATTAAAAATTTAAAAAATTTCTGTTGTTATTTTCAATTTGTGATATAATTTTTATACAATATGATGTATAAATTGCATCAAATATTGTTATTGCAACAATAATCGCATTATTTTATAGTATCGGAATTTCAAAAATTTCGATACTATAAAATTTTCTTAAATAAAATGATGATTTATAAGGAAATATATTTAAGAGAAAGTATTAAATAAAGCAAAAATATTAAGGATTGAACTTTATTATAATCAGGGGATCTCAAGGGGAAGAATTCCCCTTGAATATCGTAATTACAAAGTAATTTCGATAGTATTAAAAACACAAAGATTAGATATCAAATATTAACAATCAAAGAGATTAATAGATATTGATTTTAATCTTGATTTAAGGGGTTTTCAAGGGGAAGAATTCCCCTTGAATATATCTGTTATGAGTAAACAATTGTCTCTCCAAACTAATATTCAAAAAATGATTCCCAATATGAGTGAAGGCCAAAAGAAAACCGCCTATTATTTACTAAAAAATTATGATAAAGCGGCTTTTTTAACTGCTGCCAAAATGGGTAAAGAAGTAGGAGTTAGTGAATCAACCATTGTTAGATTTGCTACTTTATTGGGATATAACGGTTATCCAGAATTACAAGAAGAGCTGCAAAGTATGGTCAAAAAACAATTAACCACGGTTAATCAATTAAGAAAATCTATTAACAATATATATAAAGGCAAGAATGTACTGTATCAGGTTTTACAATCCGATATAGAGAATTTGGAAAAAACTATGCATGAGATTTCTCCCCAATCCTTTGAAAAATTAATTTCTTATATGCTAGAAGCGGAAGTAATTTACATAGTAGGTTTGAGAACAGCTGCTTCGGTCTCTTTATTCTTTAACCAAGCCTTAAGTTTATTTTTGAGAAATACCAAAAGCATTACCTATAGCATGGAGGATCTATTTGAACAGGTTGCTGATATAGGTCCAAAAGATTTACTAATTGCTATAAGTTTTCCTCGCTATACTAGAAGAACTGTGGAAATACTGGACATAGCTCTAAAAAAAGGAGCAAAAACTGCTGCCATTACTGATAGTATTATATCACCTATTGCTCAAAAAGCTGAGGTCGCCTTAATTGCCAGCAGTAATTTAAATTCATTTGTGAATTCTTTTACTGCACCTCTAAGTGTTATTAATGCCATTGTTACTGCAGTAAGTATAAAAAAAGGAGAGCAAACGTTTAAAAAGTTATCTGAATTAGAAGAAATATGGGATACTCACAATGTTTTTTATTAATTGGAATATAGGAATATAAACTATATCTATATTATTATTATAAGTTTTAGAAAGGAGTATTAAGAATGAAAGTAAAAGAAGAGCAGAAAGAACAACTATGGTCTATTATGCCTGAGATATTTGAGATATTATCTGAAAGTAAGAATATTGATGAAGCTAGAAATAAGCTCTATAATTTTTGTAAAGATTTAGAATGGTCCTACCGAGAAGGTTTAAAGTCAATACATAAGTTAGATTTCGGAATAACCTTAGAGGCTATTAAAGTATTTGTCAATCTTATTTCCCTGCGCAATGAAAAGATTGCCGGATTTAGCACCCTCCAGTATCTATGGGATATAGTACATAATAAACTGGATGAACATCATAAACCATCAATTGCCTTTCTGGAAGAATTTCGCCATCTCCTTCTGGCTATGGCTGGCAAATCTAACATAGCACGGGGTTGGCTGGGACCAATCCTGGAAAAAGAAGGGATTAAAATGATTGATTTCCAGCAGATTAAAGGCAGAGAAGCAGGTAAGGCTCGTTCCAATTACTTGGATAGTCTTTATAAGAAAGTTGAGGAATATATTAATCGCTATCCTTCCGGATTAGATGATTCTCTAGTGTCTAAAAGAAAAGAGAATGAACTTAAAATTAGGGCATATTTTTCAGCCAGCGAAGAGGACTGGTATGATTATCACTGGCAGATTAAGCATATTATTAAAGATAAAGAAGGATTGGAGCACTTAAAAAAGTTAATACCACTGACTGAAGAAGAAATAAAATCAATCGAACTTGCCTTACAGTATCAAATACCCTTTGGTATTACCCCTTATTATCTCTCGCTTTTCGACTTCTCCCGTGCTGATCGAAAATATGATTATCAGGTTCGTTCCCAGGTGATTCCCCCTATGCATTATGTTAGGTTAATGGGAGAACATCGCCAGGAGCGAAACTACTACTTTGACTTCATGGGTGAGCATGATACCTCTCCTGAAGAGCTTATTACCAGGCGTTATCCCATGATTTCCATCTTAAAGCCCTATGATACTTGCCCTCAGATCTGTGTCTACTGCCAGCGTAACTGGGAGATTACCGGTCCTATGCTACCAGAGGGCATGCCCACCAAAGAAAAGATTGACCAAGCAATTTCCTGGTTCTCTGATCATCCAGCCATGCGTGATATTCTGATAACCGGAGGTGATCCTTTAGCCTTAGATGACGAACTTATTAAATACATTATGGATAGGTTATGCTCCTTTGAACATGTAGTGAATATTCGCTGGGGTAGTCGTATCTTTGTTACCTTACCCTATCGCATAACCCATAATCTGGCTGAATTACTAGCGCAGTATGTTGAGCCTGGTAAACGCAATGTGGCTATGGTAACCCATATTGAAAGTGCCAGTGAAGTTACCCCGGACCTGGCTGAGGCAGTAAGAAAGATGAGAAACAAGGGCATCTATGTCTACAATCAGCTGGTTTATACCTTAGAGACCAGTCGTCGTTTCCAGAATGTCTCTACTCGTATTGCCATGAAGAAAGTTGGAGTTGATCCTTACTATACTTTCTACCCTAAAGGAAAGATTGAACATAAGGATTACCTAGTTCCAGTAGCCCGGCTCTGGCAGGAACGTAAGGAAGAGGCACGCCTCTTACCTGGCATCTTTCGTACTGATGAGCCAGTCTTTAATGTTCCTCGATTAGGGAAGAACCATATTAGAGCTTGGCAAGATCGAGAATTGATTGCCTTAACTTCAGAAGGTCAAAGGGTCTATCTCTGGCATCCCTGGGAGAAGGGGATTACTCCTCAAGAGCCATACCTTTATCAGGATATCTCCATATACGAATACTTACAAGAACTGAAAGATAGGGGAGAAAATATTGAAGAATATAGCTCCATTTGGTATTATTATTAAAAAAGTCTTGAAATATTAGCTTGATTTACGGGGAAAACGATTAAAATTAAAGGGGGTGGTAATTATAGTCATATAGTAAGTTATTTTTCCTAGTAAAAAAGAATTAAAAATATTTAAGGAGGAAAAGATGAGAAAATCACTGGCATTTTTTTTAACAATGTGTCTGATGCTATTAGTATTTTCTGGAAGTGGTTCAGCAACAACTTTTTTAAACTTTGGTACTGGAAGTCCTGGCGGTACTTATTACCCGTTAGGTGGAGCGATGGCTGATTTATGGACCAAGTTAATCGATGATATTGATGTAACAGCCGAATCTACTGCTGCTTCAGTTGAAAATTGTCGCTTGACTGGAAGTAATGAGGTGCAGCTGGGAATGGCAATGGGCGATGTAGCATTTAAAGCCTATCATGGTCTGGTGCAGTTCGAAGGTGACAAACAACCTATTCTGGCATTATTTTCCATGTACCCGGCGCCTCAGCACTTTATCAGTATTGACCCTGACATCAAATCAGTTCGCGATCTAAAAGGTAAGAAAGTTTCAGTAGATGCTCCTGGAAGTGGATGTGAAACACTGGCTAGATTAATAATAGAAGCAGCTGGATTATCCTATGATGATATGCAGGTAAGTTATTACTCTCAACCAGAAGCAGCTCAAGCCATAAAGGATAAAAATATAGATGCTCTCTTCTATAATTTTTCTTATCCAGGTGCAGCAGTTCAGGAAATTACTGCAGTTCGGGATGTCTTTTTTGTTCCTATAGATGAGGATATTATTGAAAAATTAACAGCTGAATATGGCTATTATATTGCTGGAGTAATTCCTGCTGGTACATATAAGGGTCAGGATGTAGATGTACCTACTATTCAAGTAGGGAATGATGTAGTAATCAATGTTAATGTTGATGAAGAAACTGCTTATCTATTAACAAAAACACTATTTGAGAATGCTGAAGAATTATACAATGTTCATCCATCTGCTAAACTACTAAAGCCGGAAAATGGGGTAAAGACTGCCATTCCTTTGCATCCCGGGTCTGCTAAATACTTTGAAGAAGTAGGGTTGGGTGAATTTGTACGTAAATAATAATCGAAATAGAGTCAGGGAAATTATTGTTTCCCTGACTTTTTATTTTTTATTCATTTTTTTATTACTAAGTACAGTAATGGATATTTACTCTCAGGAAGTACAGTATTATCTTGAACTTATCCATCGAGATAATCAAAAAATCCTGTTATCTATTAAAGTTCTTCCGAAAGAGATTTTTTATCTTGAATATACCAATTCCAGAGATTTAAATCCAGTTATTGATGTCTTCCAAGTAGAAGAAAATGGTTATTTCTATTTATTAGAAGAAAGATTTCCCTATTATGGAGTAGGCCAGGAATATCATTCCTCAAAGGATATTTATTTTGAAGAAGGAATGGTAGTAGTTAAATTGAATAAAAAGATAAAAAGATTACCACTCAGAGTTGCTTATACAGTGCCACAAATATTAAAGATTAGAGATGAAGAGTATTTACTTAATCATTTTGCAGAGGGCGGAGAACCGCTTGATATACAGATTGTAAAAAGAGGAGGTTAGAAAAATAGTGTCTAAAGAAGGGATAGATAAAAAACTGGAAAAAGATAGCTCTTTATCAGAGGATCTCACTATTAAAAAGGAAAAGATTGTTGAAAACCCGGAAGATTTCGAATTTAAAGCAAAGAGGGAACTGAAAGGATACTGGATTATACCGATTTTAATTGGTTCTGGCGGATTGTTCATTTTTCATATGTATACTGGCTGGTTTGGTGCCTATTTTAGTTTGATTCAACGCTCTATTCATTTTATGTTTATTCTAATTATAACTTTTTCCCTATTTGCCTGGTCTGAAAAGAGCAGAAGGGACAAAATCCAGTGGTATGATTTTATTTTTATTGGACTGGCTATCCTTCTTTGTTTTTATATTTTAATTAATATCCATGAATTAGTTTGGAGAGCTGGTAGTCCTAATCAAATTGATGTAATTTTAGGAGTAATCTTGATTATTATCACTCTGGAGGCTACTAGAAGAGCAGTTGGTAAACCATTAATGTTGGTGGCCATCTTTTTTCTGCTTTATGCCCTAGTGCTTGGTCCCTATATGCCTGGCCGATTTGCTCATGGGACTTTTTCTATAAGACGGGTAGCTTATTATCTATATCTTACCGATGCCGGAATTTTTGGCACACCTTTAGGGGTATCAGCTAACTTTGTTTATCTCTTTATTCTCTTTGGTTCAATTTTAAATAAAACTGGTGCCGGTCAATTCTTTATCGATTTTGCTACTGCCTTAACTGGCTATACCAGAGGAGGTCCAGCAAAGGCTGCGGTAGTATCCAGCGGAATGATGGGTACTATTTCTGGAAGTTCCACCGCCAATACTGTTACTACTGGTAGTTTTACAATTCCTTTAATGAAAAGTGTTGGTTATAGTTCGGTATTTGCCGGTGCTGTTGAGCCAGTGGCTTCCACCGGTGGACAGATTATGCCTCCTGTTATGGGAGCAGCAGCTTTCATCATGGCGGAATTTTTAGGTGTTCCCTATATCGAGGTAGTAAAAGCAGCGATATTCCCGGCTATTTTTTACTATTTAGCACTTTTTATGGCAGTTGACTTTAGAGCTGCCAGGATTGGGCTGGTAGGTCTTCCCAAAGATAAGCTACCGAGCTTAATAAAAACATTAAAGATTGGCTGGATTTTATTGGCTCCCATCTTTATTTTAATTTATCTATTGATTAATGGCTATTCTCCTCAAAAATCTGTGGTATCCAGTATTGTTGTTTTGTTAGCTATTAGTATGATCAATGTCAAAACTAGAATGACACCTAAAAAATTAATGGAAGCCTTAGTTGATGCGGGAATAGCTTCTACCACAGTGGCTGTTGCTTGTGCTGCGGCTGGTATTATTGTAGGTATTACTACCATGTCTGGATTAGGTTTAAAGTTTACTGGTATTGTGTTTGATTTATCCCAAGGTATTTTACCCATAGCTTTATTTTTGGCTTCTATATCATCTCTAGTGTTAGGGATGGGAGTCCCTACCACGGCTAATTATGTAATAATGGCTACTCTAATTGCGCCAGCCTTAATCAGGCTTATGGTAGAAAACTCTCCTTTGATTATTCCTCATCTCTTTGTTTTTTATTATGGAATTCTAGCTGATATTACCCCTCCTGTTATGCTGGCCGTCTTTGCTGGAGCTGCCATTGCCAGGGCTCCGGCTTTAAAGGTTGGCGTAGAATCAATGAAATTGGCTTTACCTGGCTATATACTTCCCTTTATGTTCGTCTACCATCCTGAAATTATTGCCTGGAATTTTATGCCGGACTTAAATATAGTCAGATTGATATATGGTATCATTATGGCGATTTGTATGTCTATAGGTTTTGCAGGGGCAACACAAGGTTATTTCTTAAGGAAGACCTCACAAATCGAGAGAATACTTCTTTTTATAGGTTCATTTTGTGTAATACCATCACAACTATATCTCAATTTATTGGGAATAGGAATTATTATTTTAGTTATAGTCTTACAAACAATAATCAAACCAAGGGAATTATTATAATTTTTTAAAAACTAAATTGACAAATAGAGGAAATATGGTATTCTATAAATGGTTAGTCCATTAGTCAATTAGTCCAATGTTTAGATGTTTAGAGTATCGAAATTTAATAAAAATTTCAATAATCTAAAGTATTATTTCCTAAATAAGTAACAATATATTTTTACACCATCTCTCTAATCCTCTCCCTTAGAAGGGAGAGGTGAGGTGAGGGTGAATATGGTATATCGTATTACGTATAACGTATACCGTTAAAATTAGTCGTTGGTCGTTA
>DKFO01000044.1 GCA_002452835.1 Candidatus Atribacteria bacterium UBA6794
TTTATATTTCAAAAAATTGACTTATAATATATCTTAGTTTATAATATAGGTAACATACCTGCCACGCCTCTCAACGATGCGCACCCTGGCGGGTTTTTCTTTTTAAGAAGAGATGGTAAATGAGATCATCAGTTTAAAGAGAATACTTCAATTGATAGCATTTTTGAATTATATGATTTTGATAAAAAATTAAGAGCTCTTATCTTTAGAGCTCTGGAAAATATTGAGATTACTTTACGTACCAAAATAGCCTATTATTTCTCTCATACCTATGGTCCATCTGCTTACTGTGATCCTTGTAATTTCTCTCCAGGTTTTAATCATGCAGATTGGCTTGCTAAACTAAAAAAAAGTATAAATAAAACTCATGAGGATTATGTAAAAGAATTTTTTAAGGAATATGATGAAGAAAAAGCTCTTCCTATTTGGATAGTTATTGAGATAATATCATTTGGCCAGCTTTCTGTTATGCTTAGAGGCTTGAAAAGATTTGACCGAAAACGTATTGCAGAAGATTGTTTTGGAATTGATGAAGCAAGACTTTGTTCCTGGGTGCATACCTTAGTATATATTAGAAATTTATGTGCTCATTACAGCCGTATATGGAATAGAACATTAGCCATAAAGCCTATGATTACAAAAAGATTGCCTGAATGGAAAGATATTTCAAATCATAAAATATTCTGTGTTTTTCTGATATTTAAAAAGCTTATGATTATACCAGAACAGTGGGAAGCTTGGAGAAATGATTTAATTAGCCTTTTAGAAGAATATAAAAATATTAATACAAAAATGATGGGCTTCCCGGATGATTGGCAAGAAAGACTTAATTGCCATAAAATATAAATATTTTTTATTTGACAGGTCAACTTCGCCACTTTTTTTGAAATTCCTTTGATAGTAAGGTTTTCCGCTACAAAAAACATTTCACTATATCATCTTTTTTTCTATTCTTTCTAAGAAATTTTCGGTGGTGAACTCTTCATTGTCTAAGGCCTTTAAAAGAGGCCTTACCTCTTCCGGAATTTCGGTCAGTTTTAACCCTTTCCCGCTAATATTGGTTATCTCTAATTTCACTGCTTTCTACTGGCCTTTTGATAGAATTTCTGAGGGTAGAATATAGATAGAACATAGAACAGGGTAGAACAGGGGAGGGATAGGTGATAAATTATTTTCTCATCCTAATCCTAGGTAAATAAAAGAGATAAGCTACTTTTAGCTATCTCTGGATTTGATAGCTTAATATATTTTTACTAACGACTAAATATTAATGACTAACAACTCTTTGGTCACTGCGAGGAGCAAAGCGACGAAGCAGTCTCCTACGATTACACCCACCGCCTTAATATTCATTTCGCACGGGGGAGAGAAGGGGTTAGTTATCATCTAACGGTTGGCAGATAGACGAAGCTCGGAACGTAGCGAAGGGTTGGGGTAAAAGCCGAAGGCTGTAGCCTCATATCTGCTGTTAGGTAATGTCCCTCTGGTTATTTCTTTTCATTATCTCCGGCTCCCAGTAAACCGAAGAAACCAAAAAACCCGAAGAAGCCGTATAAACCGGCATTACCCGTAATGAGACCCAGTAGACCTAATAAGCCCAGTAGACCTAAATAGCCGAAGTTTCTTTTTTTCATATTTTTTCACCTCCTCGGATGACATATTTATCGCTTTGGGAGAAGGATTACGAAGCAATCTGAAGAGTCGGCGAAGGAATGCAATGACACCACCTCATTTTTCTTTCCATTTTGGTATTAATAGGGGGGTCTCTTTTGCGTATTGTTTGTATTCTTCACCAAATCTTTTAATTAACTCCCTTTCCTCTTTTTTTATTCGTATGACAATGGCTACTAAAGATAAGATAAAAAATAAAAGGCCATATAAGTTTCCAGCGATGAGTGTAAAGCCCAATGATAAAAATAAGCCTGACAAATAGATAGGATGCCTAGCTTTTGCATAAATTCCGGTCTTTACGAGTTTTTGTTCCTTTCCTGTACTTGCAAAAGGGGTCCAATATCTAGCTAAATCTCTCCTTGCCACGAAATTTATATATGTGCTAAGGAGAATCGGAATGAAACCAAGTAAAGCAAGGGGGAATATGTATTCCTCTTCGAATATAGAGGCGATGGCATTAACCAGAAGTGCTATATAAAAGATGTAAATAAAATAAAAGGTATAATCTCTGCTCTTTATTATATTCGGCCACCATGGTATTTTACTACCATGCTTACCCGAGATATACAAACCAATATAATTATTGAGTAACATGCATATCACTAATGCAATAAACAATATGGTGTTTGTTTTCATAGCTTTTCCTCAATAAATTTCCCCTGTTTTGAATCTTTTTACTTCAAGCATCCCGAAGCCGATGGCGTATAACGTTTCGCGGATAAAAGAAGTTGCCGAAGGCAATTTGGGGAAATCTTTGATTTCCCTTTTATCCGCTGTTAGGTGAAGTCGTCTTCATTTGTTTCTCGCGAACCAATTTTTTGGGTCCCCAAAGAATCAAGATAATCGTTACTGCAATTGCGAGCACAAGTATCGAACAGACGCCAATCCCCAACGTCATCTTCATACTGGGAATCACCAGCCAGTGCGTGAAATTATTCATGGTGTGTAGAAACAGAACGGTAAAAATACTTTTGCCTGTGTTGTTATAAATCCAGGTGAACAAAACACTTGTCAAGACAATCTGAATGGTGAAAATCCAAAAGAGTTCAGGCCCCACCATTAATTTATGTGCAAAGGCTGCTGGCAAGTGCCACAAAGCCCAGAATATACCCAGAACAATACTTGATGTAAGTGCATTAAATCTCTCCTGAAGGCGGTCAAGTGCGTAACCCCGCCAACCAAATTCCTCTTCCAAAGGGCCGCCCAAAAAGAGGATAGAAACGAAGGCCATTGGCCAAATTACGGGGATAGAAAAGTTGGTAAAATCAAGCATCATCCATCCACTAGCTTGTGCCAGTAGAGCCGCGCTGCCATAGATTAGAGGCAGTAAAGCAAAAATTGGAATTAGCCAAACTTTCTGAAAGTGGAAATTAATGCCCCTTTTCAAGAGGGCGATGACACCTCCGATACCGTTTTCGAGGCATGTCAGAAAAAGTGCTGCTACCAAGGGCCCGAATGCTGCTGGATTAAAAGGACTGGATAGAAACTCAGCAAAGGCTGGTGACATCGGTACGCCATTCGCCATTAGTGCATCAGGAATCCAAAACAACCATGAAAAAACATAGGTAATTGCAAAGAATAGCCACAAACTCCGTTTTTCGAATTTATTTTGTTTCGTCATTGCAGAGGCATCTCCTTTTCATATTTTACGATTTCGCCTAACGTCTTGTGGATAAAAGAAGTTGGCAAAGGCAATTTGGGCGAAGTGTAGCTAAGCCTTTTATCCGCTGTTATGCGAGTGCGATAGCGAACGAGAGTTGCGGGGCGTATTTTTAATTTGATAATATTTGTCATATTACTGACCTCATTGGTTAACTTTTGGGGCTACTAGCATATCCTTTCCTCGCCATTCTAGTATTTTGAAAAAGTTGGTATTTTCCACAATTTCTCTTGCTCTTGACAATTTCATATGTCCAGGATCCATGAAGAGTGTGCCGTCCGGTTTTAGTATTCGGTAAATCTCCCTAAACAATGCATGGTAGTCGTTAATCAAGTGAAGCGTATCAATAAGCAAAACTAAGTCGGCAATTGAACCCGAAATCCCCGTATTATAGGAAGAGACTATAATCGTCTCTATGTTTATTATATTCTTTCGTGATGCTTTCTCTTTTATCGTCTTAACGGCCAGTGGTTGGATATCCACAGCGAAAACTTTGCCCTTCGGACCAACTAACTTGGCTATGGGCACAGTGTAGCGACCCGGTCCACAACCATAATCGACCACTACCATTCCCTCTTTTATTGGGATCTTCTTTAAGCGTCGTTGTGGATTCCAGATAAGATCTGTGAACTTATAGAACCATATATTGATTTTGTAAACAGCATCAGGCTCAGGTTCAATTTTCTTATCCATAATCATATTAACCAAATTAATAAATCTTTGCAAAAATCCATTAAAGCCCCGCAATTTCGCACAACGGTTCCAGCATAAAAAAAGTTTTTAGAACAGGGGACGGTTCTCTGTTTCAAATATTTTGGTCAATAACTCTTCAGAGAACTGTTCTGGCTCTTTTAGCTTCTGGTAACTCTTGAGCGGTATCTCTCCTGTTTTACCTCGAAGCCGAGGACGAGTTACTTTGATCTTCTGGTCTGCTAGATAGACCGAGCCAAGTTGACTGGCCCATTGGTAGATACCTGGATTTATAGGCTGATAGTCAGGGCCTGCTATCTCTTCCCGTTCTATATACCTGATTGCTTCTACTACCATGCTACCCAATTCCTTCATCATTAGATCAACTCCTCGTTTGCCAGTTACCAGTATCCTATACAGCTGGATGGCCATTTCTTCCTTACCATAAAATTCTTTCATTTTTGCTATTGACTTTTTCCTCTTTTTGGTGTTTTCTTTCATTGTGGCTCCTTTCTTAAATGTTTTTTCTCTATTATGTGGATTATCCCACAGGGAGCCACTCTTTTCAATTTCAACTAAAAATAGTATAATCTCATAATAATAATAGCAGATAGACCTATGGACCTTTTTGCGATGTTACCCTGGGAGAAACCCACTAATAATATTTATCTGATTGTATTAAGCTTAAATACTTTCAAAGATCAAGGTCAAATTCAGTGGGATGTTACTTATCAGAGTGAAGAGGGAGCAAGTTTATCGAATAAATCAGACCAAAAATCACCAGAGAGTACAGAAGTAAAAGATTATCAATCAGAATCCGCGATTAAGATATTAGACTGGACAAACAGAAGAAGTAAAACAGGGAATTATTACTACGTTGAAGGGAAAGTTAAAAATATTAGTAGTGATGTTGCCAAAAGTGTTCGAGTAAAAATAGAATCATTGGATCGATATGAAAAACTAGTTTCACTGGAGGAAAGTTATATTGACCCTTCTAGATTACAACCAAATCAAACTGGTTTCTTTTCAGTAATGGTAGATTATAACTCTAAGATAAAATATTTTAATGTAAATGTATATTGGAAATAGGTGGTATTTCTATTTTTATGAATAATTTTTAATTTAAATATTAGGGGGGAAAAATGAATAAAAATAATTTTTTATTACTAATGGCAATCTTGCTAGTCGTATTGGTTTTTGCCCAGCAAAGTGGTATTTCTAAAACAATATATGCAATTAAAGATGCTGATGACAATATAATTGCTATTATTGATTTTGATTCTATTTCTATTGACTTGATTAAATCAGGGTATACATTAGAGTATTTTTATGGAGAAAAACCGGTTAGGGAAACAGCTGAACCGGAAACAAAGAAGGAAGAACCAACACAAAAGGTATCATTAAAAGAAACATTATCACAAGAGCAAGCTGTAAGGAAAGCTAAAGATTATTTAGACTATGCAGCATTTTCTAGACAAGGATTGATTGACCAATTAAAATATGAAGGCTTTAACACCGAAGATGCTACATACGCAGTAGACAAAATAAAAGTAAACTGGAAAGAGCAAGCTGTAAGAAAAGCCAAAGATTATTTAGATTATTCAGCATTTTCTAGACAAGGGTTAATTGATCAACTAAAATATGATGGATTTAACAATGAGGAGGCTACATACGCAGTAGACAAAATAGGACTTCAATAATGATCTAATAAGATGTGATCAAAATTCTAATAATTTGACTTTGCTAATAAGTATATACTTGAGTTTATTATTTAAAATATTTTCTACCATTTATCAATCTAAAGTGTTATAATATTACCGTTTGTGGGAGTGTGATTACTAAATTACACTCCCTTTTTTTATGACTGCTTATTGGTACTCTGACCTATATTTTTCATTTATTTATTATTCAAATCGGTTGTTTTGCTACTTGTCTGTATGTGCCTGCCTGTGCTGGCACGGCAGACAGGTATACACACAGGCAGATACAGAACAATAGAACAGGGGACGGTTCTTTGTTTGACCTCTTTCCTCTGATGATTTAAAATGTTATTATTCATATACTTATTACTTACGAAAGAGGAGTTTCCTACGCCCAGAGTAGTCCATATCAAAAGCAATAGCGGAATCTACTACCTTATGACTAGAGGTATTAACCAACAAAATATTTTCTCCTCTTTTGCAGATTAGGAAAGATTCCTAAATACCTTTTTATCCCCTATCAAACTAGAGACTCAAAGTAAGAGTTGGCAATATCTCTAGGGACTGGATGGTTGTTCTTTGAGACAGCTGGCCAGATTAACCGGATTGACACTACATCAGATTGTCAGAGCATGATACAGAGAACCGTCCCCTGTTTTTACCTGTTTGTATGCCCTGTTTGTATAAATAAGATGCTACTACGATGAGGATAACCACAAAGGTGAAACTACTCTTTGTCCTTTTTATTATGTAGATTCTGTCATTGGATCTTAATCCCAGACTATTCGATTGGAGACCCAGATTTCTCAGCAGAAATGTATGGATATTGGTTTAAATCATTTATCAATATCAATGGGAATAAAGAAGTTGACTTGACATATCCGTATAAATTATATACACTTATTTACAAATATTACGAAATTATACGGAGCTAGTATGCAAAGAAGAGCAGAGGAACTTATAGACTTTTTTAAGAGCAATGGTGGTTTAGTCAGATTTTCAGCTATTCTAAAGGCTGGCTTTCATCCTGATTCACTTAATACTCTTGAAAAAGAGAAGAAGGTTGAAAAAGTTGCCAGGGGACTTTACAGACTGGTTGATTATGATTTTGGGGAACATCCTGACCTTGTTCTTACCTCCCTTCAGGCACCTCGAGGAGTTATTTGTCTTATCTCTGCTCTATCTTTTTATGAGGCGACAGTTGAAATCCCTAAGTACGTGGACATAGCCATTCCCAGGGGGACGCATGCCTATAGAATCAAATATCCGCCAGTGAGATTTTACCGTTTTGACTTTGAAGCATGGCAGGTTGGAATTGAAGAACATAAAATAGAAGGTTATAAGATCAAGGTTTACAATCTTGCCAAGACAATTGCCGATTGTTTTAAATTCCGTAATAAAATCGGCATGAATGTTGCGCGAGAATCTCTTAAAGTAGCTATCACCGAAAAGGATATAAAACCGAGAGAGATAATGCAATATGCCAAGATTTGCCGTGTTGATAATATCTTAAAACCAGTTTTGGAGGCTATGCTTTGAAAAAGGATATTAAAAATTTGCCCGCTTCGGTAAAAGCCAAACTTCAGAACAAAGCAAAAGAAACTAATCGACCATTTTCAGAAATCCTGCAGTATTATGGTATGGAGAGATTTCTTTACAGGTTTAGTTGTTCAGAATATGTAGATAAATTTATCTTGAAAGGTGCATTGATGTTTACCGTCTGGCAGATTCCCGAGCGAAGAGCAACACTTGATATAGATTTCCTGGCTTATTATGACCATCAGATTGCATCCATTGAAAAGGTTATGAAAAAAGTATGTGAGCTTAAAGTGGAACCGGATGGACTTGTATTTGACGCAGAAACAGTAAAAGGACAACTGATAAAGGAAAATGCTGACTATGAAGGTGTGCGTATTAAATTTATAGGATTTCTGGAACGTTCACGGATACCGATGCAGATTGATGTAGGTTTTGGAGATGTTATTTACCCAAGACCAATAGTTATCGATTATCCTGCTATTTTGGATTTTTCTAAACCACATCTTAGAGGATATCCAGCAGAAAGTGTGGTGAGTGAAAAATTTGAAGCAATGGTCAAACTTGGACTTCTTAATAGCAGAATGAAAGATTTCTATGATTTATGGCTTATGATGCACCAGTTCAATTTCAATGGATCCCATCTTGTTGAAGCATTAAGAAAAACTTTCAAGCGTCGTAAAACTCCTATACCAAGAGATAGGCCGTTCTTTGCTGAAGAAATTTATGATGAAAGATCTGACCGTCAAACACTTTGGAGAGCATTTTTGAAAAAGGGAGACATTAAACTTGCACCAGAAAGGTTATCTGATACGGCAAGAGAGATAGAAGGTTTTCTTACGGAACCGCTTGATGCAATCAAGAATGATGATAAATTTAACAAGGCATGGAAGATTCTAGGCTCTTGGAGATGAAAAAAAGAAGATAAAAAATAGATCCAGGAAATGTAAGGTAGATTTGAGGAGTCTGATGTTTACTTTTAACAAACAGAGATAAAGAAAATATTGAATTCATAAAGAGTCTATTGTGAATGAAAAAGAAATGATCATCCTTTCTTGCGGTATGGAGTATTGCTAGGTAATCGAAAACATTATCCTTTGCCCGGTAGATTATTCAGGCATGGTGCCCATTTCGATTTTATGCTTTCCTGGGTAGGGTTTAGACCAACAGAACAAGAGTGGAAAGATTTTAGAGAGATAATAAGAAGTGAGATTGAATATTCCCAACAATCAGAAGAGATGATTTTTCATTCCAGATCAAAGAAGAAGAAACATTATACAGTTTTACAAAGAAGATTGTATCTTAAGAAAATTTAACATTTAATAGAAAAGGACCTTCGGAGAAGCAATAAAGGAAAACCAGCTATAAGATAGCTTAAGATAGCTATAGATATATTTCTGAGTTGCAGAAGAAGAAACATTAAGTTAGTGATTAACGAAAGTAGGTGATATTTTGGAGTCTTTTGATTCAACCAAGGAAAATTTATTAGAAATGTTAAAAGATGTACATTATGGAAGAATACAGTTACCGGATTTTCAAAGGGGATGGATCTGGGATGACAACCGTATTAAAGGAATTCTTGCCAGTGTTGCCAAATCGTTTCCCATTGGTGCGGTAATGCTCATTGAAGTCGGGAATGGAAGCTTGAAATTCAAAGCAAAACCGGTAGAAGGTGCCAAATTTGATAATAAAGTAGTTGAACCAGATTTTCTCATCCTTGATGGGCAGCAGCGTATTACCTCACTTTATCAGACAATTATTACCAATGAAATAGTAACCACTAGAAATGAAAAAAATTATGAAATTAAGCGTTGGTATTATATCGATATGATTAAAGCTATGGATCATAATTATGATCTTGAAGAAGCCATAATATCGGTTAATGAGAAAAAACAAATTACCGAGGATTTTGGTAGGAATATTATCCTCGATTTATCGATGGAAGAGTATGAGTATGAAAACCTGATGTATCCTGTTTGTATGGTTGATATCGATGATTACAGTATATGGAGACGTGGATTTAATGCCTATTGGCAATACGATAAAGAAAAAATGAAGTTCTGGGATGATTTTGAAAAAAAGGTTATTCATAGTTTTAATCAATATATGTTGCCGGTAATAATTCTAAAAAAGGAAAATCCAAAAGAAGCAGTCTGTCAGGTTTTTGAAAAAGTTAATACCGGTGGTGTATCATTAACGGTCTTTGAATTATTAACTGCAACCTTTGCTGCTGAAGAATTTGATTTAAAACATGATTGGCAAAAGATGAAAGAGGAGTTTAAAAAATATAAATTACTTTCTAATGTTAGCAATACAGATATTATCCAGGCTGTTACCCTGCTGGCTACATATGACCGTAGAGTTAGTCAAAAAAAACAAGGTGTTCCAGAAGAAGAACTTCCTGCTGTTAGCTGTAAACGAAAGGAGATGCTTAATCTTTCACTTCAAGATTATCAAAAGTTTAAAGATCTTATTGCTCAAGGTTTTATTAAAGCTTCCAAGATACTTTCTGAAAATCATATCTATACTGCTCGTGATTTACCCTATAATACTCAATTGATACCTATGTCAGCGATTTTAGCTGTTTTAGGTAATAAGATTGATAATATAGGCTACAAAAAGAAGTTAAGGCAATGGTTTTGGTGTGGAGTTTTTGGCGAACTATATGGTGGGGCAAATGAAACCCGTTATGCTTTTGATCTACCACAAGTTGTTGATTGGATTGAAAATAATGGGCCTGAACCTGATACAATTTACGATGCTAATTTTTTCCCATCCCGTTTACATACTTTACGGACAAGGAACAGTGCTGCTTATAAGGGTGTCTATGCTTTGCTTATGGAGGATGAGACAAAAGATTGGCTTTCTGCTACAAAAATTGACCTTATTACATATTTTTCCGAGTCGATTGACATTCATCATATTTTCCCTGTGGCTTGGTGTGAAAGGAATGGGATAAGTAAGGATGATTATAATTGTATTATTAATAAAACCACTCTATCAGGCCGTACTAACCGCATAGTAAGCGGCGATCCACCCAGTAAGTATCTGATGAGAATAAAAAATCATGTTGATGTAAGTGAGGAGGAGTTTAATAATATACTGAAATCGCATGTTTTAACGCCAGAGTTTTTGTATGCTGATAATTTTGAACAATTTTTTAAAGACCGTAAAGAAAAAATACTGCAGAGGATTGAAAAAGCTATGAATAAAACTATCCCGAGGGAAGAGATACAAATAGAGGAAGGTCGATATTTGGAGGAGGAGGATACCGAAGAGGTACAACAGGAATAGAAAGAGGGGTGGTTCTCTGTTTGATGATTATGTCGGATATGGTCAGATAGGGTACTCCGAAAAAGCATCTAGGGAACAGGATTTATTATCAGGTCTTTACATTTGATTTATGAAAAAATGATAAATCTAAAAGTAATCTTAATCTATTTAATCCAGCGGGAACTCCCCACCTGTAAAGGTGGGGATGAGAGCATATTTCCTGTTTCTTTCGGTCGTTCTTTGATATAATAAAGGGTATGAAATTATACAAATCTGCTCATACTGTACATAAGACCAATATCATATTATTATAGTCTGGATAACCCGTTAAAACCAGAAAGGGATATCTTACAAAAAAATCTTTTTCCAGAAGAAATTGGACTTGACCTTATTATGTATAGATATATAATTATAATAGAAAAAAAATACCAATACCAATCTCTTATCTTTCACACAACATACCATCAGTTTTCTAAAGCATTCTTTAAGGAGTTAATTTCGAACCAATCCTCTTGTTTTTATAATAATTTTTAGAAAAGAGGTATCTTAAAATGAAAAGATTTCTGACAGAAGATAGGCTATCCATTGTATTACTTTCATTGGTCATTTCCTCCTTATTATTCCTATCTTCCTGTAGCGGGGTTACCCCCACGACCTATACTATTACTGCCACTGCCGGAGAAGGTGGAAGTATCAGTCCCTCGGGAGTAATTACATTAACTGAAGGAGATAGTTATACTTTTACTATTACGCCGGATACCTGTTATTATATAGGCAATCTCCTGATCGATGGCTCACCAGTATTACCAGCAAGCGGATTCACTGATTATACTTTTCCTGATATCCACGAAGACCATACAATTCAAGTAAACTTTTACTCCACTGGAACAGGGGTACATAACATAAGCACAGGGACTGCTTACACGACGATCCAGGCAGCCATTAATGCTGCCCTAGACGGAGATACGATTATTGTCTGTCCGGGAACCTACTATGAAAACATTATATTACATGATAAGAATATTACCTTACAAAGTACGGATCCTTTAAACCCCAGTACTGTTGAGGCAACCATTATTCGGGCTACTACGAGTGACTCTGTGGTGAAATTTACCGGAGGGGATAATTCTACCCTGCAAGGATTTAAAATTACCAACGGAAATCCAAGGTATTATGGTGGTGGAATTTATGTTGCCGGAAGTATGCCTACAATTATGAACAATATAATTGTCAGTAATCGAGCTTCCTATGGTGGAGGTATTTATGCGGGTTATTACAGTTCACCTGATATACAGAATAATACCATCACGAGTAACGAAGCAGACTACAGCGGCGGCGGAATATGTGTGGTAATGAGTTCTGCTACCATTAAGAACAATACTATTACGGATAATGATGCTACAGGACATGGGGGAGGAATTTATGTGGCTGCAGATAGTAATATCTTTCCGGCTAATCCACGTCTGCCCGGTTGGGGAACTGGCAGAGAGAATATTCCTATTGTTGTGATGACGACACTTATTCCTGCAGAAGGAATAGAGTATACTGTTGCCGGTAATAAGTTTCTGGGGAATGAACACGGCAGTCCTTTAGACTATACCGAGGGAGCTCATGTCTATTTTCGATAACTTACTTTTTGAAATCACCAGAAAAGAAGTCTTTGCTAAAACAATAAATATCGGATAGAACAAGGGACGGTTCTCTGTTTCACGTACGTATTTTTAGAACAGAGAACCGTCCCTTGTTCTATAATTCAATCCATCTATAATAAGTTGCAAGATACCTAACCAGAATTTTGTAAGAAATTTACTAAGAAAATGTCAGATTTTATAAAAAGAATCGCTCATTCAATTGCCAATTATAAAGAAATATTGCCACAATTAATTTATTTAAATTATTTTAACATGCGAGGAGGTGAATGTAATAGTTAAAAATAAATTTAATCTAATTGGTTTTAAAATTATATAGAGGAAGGAGGTGAAAAAGAAATGAAAAAGAAAAGTATTTTGGTTTTTTTTCTAATTTTGGCGTTAGTAATATTAATTTCGGGATGTACATCAACCACACCCACAACCGGTACAATCCAGGTAAACTCCACTCCTGCTGGAGCCAAAATCTATCTTGACGGAGTAGACACAGGTATGGCTACTCCTTTTACAATTACAAATGTAGGAGCAGGCTCCCATGTTATAAAGTTGGATGCATTTCATTACAAAGTTTGGGAAGAAACAGTTATTATTACTGCTAATGAAACTACATATCTTAACCCAATTTTGACTTATGCTCATACACAATATATTACTCTTCAACCTGGTCCAACAGAGGGTATAGATGCAGGAGTAGAAACTGCGAACCCTTCAACAAATTATGGAGATTTACAGTTTAGCGGTATTGGAAATAATGTTTCTACTATTGTAAGAATGTATATTAAATTTAATTTAAGTGCAGTTCCGGCAAATGCTAGGATAGTTGATGCTCGTTTAAATCTTTATCAATGCGATACTTTTGGAAGTGGTAGTTTTACCATAGGTTTATATAGGGTTACCGATGATTGGGATGAAAGCACAATTACCTGGAATCTACAGCCTAATAGTTCCACTGATGCGGAAATTACTAATAATATTACTTCTGGAGCTATAACTTGGAAAACCTGGGGTATAGACACCCTGGTACAGAGTTGGTTAAATGGAGATATTACTAATTATGGAGTGGTTTTAAAAGATACTAATGAAACTTCAGTTAATACTATTGCATATTTTTGGACTTCTGATTATACAACTACAAACGAGTGTCCCAAATTAGAAATAGATTATTATATTCCTTAGAAAAAAATAAATACGGCAGAATATAAAATAAAATTATGGAAAGGTTAAAAAATAACGAAATAAGATGAACATAAAGTAAAACAAAATAATTACCAATAATTATCGGGTAGGTTAAATAATAAAAAATTTTAGCCTACCCGATAATTATTTATGCCAATAAATCCAAAAAAATAGATAAAAGCAGCAAGATATACCACGACTTTAAACCCAAAGAAGAGGGCGATTATCACTGCGGAGACCGAGGCAATGAGCATAGAACAGGGGACGGTTCTTTGTTTGACCTCTTTCCTCTGATAATTTAAGATGGCTGTTCTTTTAGACAGCTGGCCAGGTTAACAGGATTGACGGTGAATCAGATGGTGAGAGCTTGAAACAGAGAACCATCTTCTGTTTCTCGGTAAATTATTAGATCTGGATTATAGCACAGTCAGTGTGGGAAGAAAAAGATTAAGAAGCAAAACAGCTAAGGATAATGATGTAAGTAATTTAGTAAGAAGAATAAGAAATAAATTGTCAACTATAAAGATTTGACCCCTTGACCTACTTTTTTAAATTTGCGGAATAATTTGACCTTGTATTCAAGAAATACTACAATTGTAGTCAAAAAGGATTACAATAATGGATTTATTTTCTATTTCCAAATCTAAGTTAAGAGAAGACCTTTTAACATTGTATTTTACCAATAACGACCAGAAATACTACTTAAGAGAACTGGAGAGAATACTCAACTATCCTGTAGCTAATATCCGTCGGGAATTAATCAAATTGGAAAGCACAGGTCTTTTCCTGAGTGAAAGAAAAGGAAATCTGGTTTATTATTACCTTAATCAATCTTACCCTCTGTATAATGAATTAAAGAATATTATCTTTAAAACTTCAGGAATCCCCAAAATACTTCGTGATGTTTTATTGAAATATAAGGGAATAACTCATGCTTTCATTTACGGTTCTTTTGCCAAAGGGGAGGAAAGAGTTGATAGTGATATTGATTTACTCATCATTGGAAAAGTTAATGAGGACAAGCTAATAGAAGAACTAAATAATTTAGAAGGGAAACTACAGAGAGAAATAAATTACACCATTTATACCAAGGAAGACTTTACTAAAAAGAAAGAAGAAAGAAATTCTTTTATCTTAGATGTTATCGAGGGGAAGAAAATATTTTTAATAGGAGATAAAAATGCACGTATTTTATGGGGTCAGGCTTTACAATTTCATTGGAGGTAAAAATAAATGGAAATAATAGGATATTCAGAGAAAGGATGTCTTCAAAGCTTATAAAAAGATAGTTAGAATATAATAGAAATATTAGTTAGATAATTTGGCATTATCCAACTAATGCAAGAAAAAATAAAAAGCAAAAGCATACTGGAAAAGGTATAGAAATGATAAGATGGAAATACAAAGATAAAGTTACTCGTTATACATGCTAAGAACAGTTAAATAAAATACTTATATTATATTGACTATTAATGTTCACTTATTATATAATGTTCAGTAAAAAGTGAACATTATATTAAGGTGAACAATATGACTAAAAATGAAAAAATAAAAAATGTTTTTTCAGATAAAGCATCTTTAGTCTTACGAATGATGTTGCAAAATCCTGAAAAGAAATGGGTTGTTCGTGACTTCGTTGAAAAAAAATTATTAAGCATTGGTATGGTCCAAGAAGTACTGCAATCAATGGAGATTAAAGGGTATATCGAAAGAATAAAAAAGGGTCCAAAAAGCTTTTCTATTTTAACCAATTCTGAAAAGCTAATTACTGACTGGCTTAAATGGTACTACTTTGAAAAAAATGAAATTGATTCCTATTATTCCCCAGATAAGAATATTATAGAAAAATTAAAATCAGTTTTAAAAGGGCAGGACTATGCTTTAACATTGCACCAAGGTGCTAATCTAATCACTTCTTTTGTTAGAACAACAGATATTTATTTATATGTAAAAACTGAAAATTGGGAGAAAGATATTTTAAAAATTAGACAAGACTTAGGATTGAAAGAGCTGGTTCGAGGTGGGAATGTACATTTTGTAGAACCCTTTTATCGGAATAGTATATTTAATGAAATTCAAACAATAGAGGGTTATTCAGTTGTTTCTAATTTACAATTATATCTGGATTTATATCATTTTCAACCACGAGGAAGAGAACATGCAGAATATCTTAAAAATACTTTAATAGCAAAAGGAGAGAAATTTGCTTTACATTAATGATAGTGAATTACTATTTTTTGAAGTACTTGCTGATTTAAAAGAATATTTATATGATCTTGTTGTTGTGGGTGGTTGGTTAGCTTATTTGTATAGCAAGTTTTTATGGGAAAATGTTTCAATAGAGCCCATTACCACAGTAGATATTGATTTTGGACTAAGTGAAAAAGGCAATAAAACATATCCTCAAAATATATATCAAATATTATCTTCATTAGACTATGAACAACATCATATAGAATTAGGTAAAATAAGTCCTGTTGTTTTTTATAAAAAAGGCAAAATTCCTGTTGAGTTTATAGTTGATTCTGGTGTAAATAATACAAAATTAGAAAATTTACTTGGAACAAAGATAAGTGTTAGTAAAATTGCAAAGTTTGATTTTTTAATACAAAATAACATTTTACTGAAAGCTAAAGGCGGTAAGCCTGAAAGTATTTACTCTATTAGATGCCCGAAACCTTCTGCATTTTTGTACCACAAAGGGGCTACATTCAGAGATAGAGAAGATAAAGCAAAACAAGCTAAGGATTTATATTATATTTATTTTATTTTGAGATATGCTGAGGACTTAGATGTTATTTTAGATGAAATTCGCCAGTATTACGATAAGGGTTTTTTTAAAGTGAATTTGCAAACATAAAAGAGTATTTTATAGTATCGGAATTTNNTAAGAAATAATATATTTACACCATCCCTCTAATCCTCTCCCTTAGAAGGGAGAGGTAAGGTGAGGGTGATAATTGAGGGGTTTCAGGGGAAACTTCCCCTGAATATCTTGAAAAGAAAACAAGTCCTGGCTGTTTAATGGTTGAACAGGAAAATGGTCCAGACGAATATATTGATGATGTCAGGAATGATATTTTTAACAGATTTAACCAATTAATAGAATTAATACATTGATAAAAATATTGCAATTTTCCCATATTCCCACTTGTATAATTTCCCACCTTATGATATCATAACCTAGAAAAGAGACACATGAGGTGGAGTTAAAAAATGACAAAAAAAGAGTTAATAGAGAAAAATAATCAGCAATTTATACCGGTAGATGTTAAATCTATAGATTCAAAAAATAGAATAACTTTGGGAGAAAAAGTGATTAAACAAATTTCTGGCCAAGGAAGGGTTAATCAGTTTCAAGTTTTCCTTGGACAAGAAGGAGATATTCTTTTAAGGCCTTTAACTGCTATTCCCAGTAGAGAAGCCTGGATATATGAAAAGCCGGAATTGATAGGTAAGATAAGAAAAGGATTGCAAGAAGCAAAAGATGGTAAAACAGAGATAATAGAAGATCTCGATCAATTTTTGGCAGAATAATGAATTTAAAATTAAAAATAACCCCTACTGCCAAGAAAGCCTTAAAAGAACTTAAGAACAATCCGGGAAATACTAAAGATTATAAAGCTATTAAGAAGGCCATTTCCTTCTTAGGAACTAACTCCAGGCATCCCGGACTACAAACACATCTTATTCATTCTTTCTGCGGGCCTTCAGGTGAAAAAGTTTTTGAAGCATATGCTCAACAAAATACTCCTTCTGCCTATCGCATATTTTTTTATTATGGGCCGAATAAAAAAGAAATTACTATTTTTGCTATAATCCCTCATCCCTAACTATGAATAATGAAATTATACCCATGGTTGAGGAAGACATGGGGGTCAGCTCTCAACATTTGACATATAGATAAGAAAATAAAAAGGAGTAATCTAACTTGAATGAAAAAGAATGGATAAAAGAAGTAAAAGAACAGCTGGAAGCTGATGAAATATGCAAAGAATTAAACTTGTCTATTTATGATATGATACAGGAGACGGCAGACTGTGTGAAAAATAATTCTGGAAATTATTTGCCCCCACTTCAACATTATATTTTGCCCAAAAGGCGACTTTTCACACAGCCTGCCGCTCTCTGTTTCTCCTATTAAGTAGTTTGGAGTGGACATTACCTTATTTTAGTAGGAAGAAGGAGGTAATAAAAATGGACCAAACCATCAAGGAATTAACATTATTGCTAATCTATCTCACATCATGGCAGGAGGAAGAATTTTCTACAAAGATTCATAGAAGCTGGAAAGGCTATCCTTTCGAAGTTCTGAATGAATTACAAGAAGAAGGTTATATTTCCGGAAGCAAAAGGGCAAAATCAGTTTTTTTGACCAGGGAAGGAGTTATAAAAGCCAAAGAATTTATGGAAAAATATTTAAAAGAAAAATAAAAAGACCTATTAGTACATAATTAGTATATAATTAGCATATAATATGGTTTATTCTGAAAGTCTCAGAAATATTATAAGTCTTACCTTATAGTCTGGGAAGGTTAACAATATGAATATGGAGGGTTTGAATAGATGGGGAAAAGATATAATCAAGTGTATCAATTTAAAATTACCTTGAAATACATTGAACCAAAAATATGGCGTGTTATTCAAGTTCCGGAAACCTATACCTTTTGGGATTTACATGTTGCAATCCAAGATGCTATGGGTTGGGTTGATTATCACTTACATGAATTTTTTGTTAAAGATCCATTAACCAGGAAAAAAATTAGGATTGGTATTCCTACAGAAGAAGAATTTTTTGTGGAAGAAACAATTCCAGGCTGGAAAGTAATGATTGCTGATTGCTTTTCTAAAAGAAATAAAAATGCGGATTATACCTATGATTTTGGAGATGATTGGCAACATATAATTAAGCTGGAAAAAATACTTCCCAAGGATAAAGAACAGACCTATCCTCGATGCATTGCCGGTGAGAGGGCTTGTCCTCCAGAAGATTGCGGTTCTATTCCTGGATATGAAAAAATATTGGATATGTTAAAAAATCCTGACCCTGATAATGAAGAATATCAAGAAACAATGAAATGGCTTGGTGGTTCGTACGATCCGGAATATTTTGACCCCAGTGAGGTATTTTTTGATGACCCTGAAGAAAGGCTAAAAACATTTTTTGAGTTCCATTAGCTAATACGAAAAGAAAGAAGAAAGGCATAAGAAAGCATAAGAAAGCATAAGAAAGCATAAAAAAGCATAAGAAAGGGGTCAGGCTTCACAAATTCACACATCTGCTGGTTGTTTACCATGAATTACTTTTTAGGTAATACAGCTCGGAGAGATAGTAAATATTTCAATTTTATTTTTGGTTAATATAACATAAGAGCAATAGCAAATCAAATAATTTAAAAAGAAGACTATGATTGTGGTTTTGAGAGGCTGGTCTCAAAATATAAACCTAAAAAGGATGCAGTCATAGCGTATATGCTTAAATTGCTCTTGATTGTTCCTGCCTTTTACCAGAATAAGACGTTTTATGTCCTGATATACCTGATATAACCGATTAGTAGATTAAAATTAAATAAAGTTTATGGAGAGTTAGTGATGATTTTTAAAACATTAGCTGATCTGGTATATTATTAGCAGGTAAAAGATTGTATTACGGTTGGTTAGATAAATAAAAAAAGTGTATAATGATAATATAGAAAAACAAAATAAAATATTTTATAATAATTTATTCCTAACTTAAAGATAAAAAGGAAGGAGGATATAATTTTATATTTACTTTTGCTAGAAAATATAGATTTATTCAGGAGGTTTGAAAATGAGGCAGAATCCCTTTTTTAATAAATATGTAAAAATATTATCACTTACTTTTTTTATCATTGTTCTTTGTTTGACTACAGGTTTTTCCGGTCATGCTCAGCAATTAAAATATGGTTCCCTAACGATAAACTCTAATCCGTCAGGTGCCAAAGTATTTTTAGACAACCAATATAAAGGTGTCACCCCCTTAAATTTAAAAGATGTTCCGGTAGGCCAATATAGTATAAAATTAGTATTACCTGGTTATGAAGAATGGAATAGTACTATTGCAGTTTTACCTATTCTAAACGTAAAAATTACTGCTGATTTAGTTCCCCAGGCTAAGCCGGCTTTTGGTTCTATCGCGGTAAATTCCGATCCCCAGGGCGCCAGGGTGTATCTGGATAATGCCTATAAAGGACCGACACCTGTTAATTTAAGGGACATCCCTGTTGGCAAGCATATAATTAAGTTAGTATTACCTGATTATCAGGAATGGAATAGTGAAGTTACCGTAATTGCTTCTCAAACAGCTCGTATTTTTGTCACTTTAGAGTACCAAAGGGCATATGGTTCGATTTCGGCTAATTCTAATCCCCGGGGAGCAGATATTTATTTGGATGATAATTATGAGGGATTGACACCTCTGGATTTGACTCAAATTCCTGTCGGTTCCCATACTATTAGAATAGTACTTCCCGGTTACCGCGAATGGGTAAGTCAAATAGAAGTATCAACTGGCCAAACATCAAGAATTTTTGTTGATTTAGAACCTCAACCGTCATATGGCTCAATCTCCATTAAGTGTAATCAGGAGGAAGCCAAAGTATTTTTAAATGGAACTTATATTAAATCAACCTCTGTTTATCCTACCTTATTAGAAGATATAAAAACAGGCTATTATGAAGTGGTGATAATTAAAGAAGGTTTTAGGGTCTGGATAGGAGAATTAGAAGTATTGCCGGGAGAAGTAACCCCAATAGAGGTTACTATGACTGAAATATTTAAGTAGAATTATTATTGAGGGTCTGTTATTAAAAAATAAAACTATAGCTAGTTTGAGAATAGAATAGTCTAATCCATCAGGATAGTCAAACAAATTTCTTTATGCCAGAATTAAAATATATGACCAGAGGAATATTGGTGGCTTCTGTAGTTTGTCCAGAGACAATAAGATTGGAGAATAAAGGGTCAAATCTTTATTATTATTGACAGATAAGTCATTTTTTGGAGGATTGGGGGCCAGGTCTTGAAATATAAGTTCTTTACTCAATCAGAGTTTAAATATTAAAAAGATTAGGGGAAATTAAATCCAAAAGGAGTTTATTTTGAATAGAAAAGAAGATAAGAAAAATGAAAGATTTAAATATATAGTTTTGCCAAAAAGACCTCTTGTGGAATCGCTTAAATCCAGAGAAGAAAAAAAAGAAAAGAAGTATAGTATTGAATATCTAAAAGCGGCTCATAAACATTCTATCTTTCATAAGAAGGAAATCATGGAGAGTGAACTATGTGGTTGTTTTAATTGTTTACGCACATTTAAACCTCAAGAAATATTTAACTGGTGTGATGAAGAAAACCCGAAAGGTGCTACTGCCATGTGTCCTTTTTGTTATGTAGATTCCGTCATTGGCTCAAAATCAGGATACCCCATTGATGACCCTGATTTTTTAGAAGAAATGTATAAGTATTGGTTTTAACAGCAATAAAAAAAGCCTATCTCATCTTGAGTAGGGAATCCAATGGGGTCAGGCTTCACAATTTCACAAAAAGGTTGATTATAATTATACCCATATTCCCACTTATTTATTTACTCACATAATGATATGATGAATAAAAATAACCTGCGAGGTGCAATAGATGACCAAAAAAGAGGTAATAGAGAAAGAAAATCAAAAATTTATTCCTTTTGATATTAAAATTATAGATTCTAAAAATAGGACTACTATAAGTGAAAAGATTATTAAAAAAATATCAGGTCAAAACAGAGTTAATCAATTTCAGTTTTTTATTGGATAGGATGGGAGATATTTTGTTGAGACCTTTAATTACCATTCCCAGTAGAGAAGCCTGGATATATGAAAAACCGGAATTAATAGGCAAGATAAGAAAAGGTTTGCAGGAAGCAAAAGAGGGTAAAACAGAAAAAATAGAGAGTCTTGATGAATTTTCGGAATAATAATGAATTTCAGATTAAAAATAACCTCTACTGCCAAAAAGGAAATAAAGGGGTCTGGTCTTCACATTTGACATATAGATAAGGAAATAAAAAGGAGTAATCTAGCTTTTGAATGAAGAAGAATGGATAAAAGAAGTAAAAGAAAGTATTTTATGGGAAGAAAGGGGTCAGGCTTCACAAATTCCACAATTTCATCTTGTACTTGTACTATAAACAATATCTTTCTTGCAAAATAATATTATATTATTATAATATATTAATAGAATAATAAAATATTAATATAATTATAGGTGATATTGATGGAGAAAATGACCAAAATAAGAGATAACTCACAAATAACTATTCCAAAAAATATTATGGATAAACTGGATTTAAAGAAAGGTGATACTATCTCTATTGAACTTCGGGATGACGAGATAGTATTAAAACCGGTTGTAATTATTGACAAAAGCCAGGCCTGGTTCTGGAAAAAAGATTGGCAAAAAGAAGAGAAGGAAGCCGAAGAGGATATCAAAGCAGGCAGAGTAAAAACTTTTCATAATACTGATGATTTAAGGAAAGATTTAAAAGAATAAATGAAGCTCCAAATTACCCAGCGGTTGAAAAGAAGTTTTCAGAAACTAACCAAAGAAGAACAACAGGCCTTTCAAAAACAGGTAGAACTGTTATTAACAAATCCAACCGCACCATTTCATCCTTCTTTGCGTATCAAAAAGATTCAAGGAACTGCCAACATATTTGAATGTACTATAAATAAAGATATTCGTATGACCTGGCAATATCAGCAATCAGAATTTATTTTACTTCGTAATATTGGCAAACATGACCGAACACTTAAAAAACCATAGGTAAAAATGGTAATTTATTTCAGATTTTAATTTTTTTAAGAAGTTGTTTTACTGGTACTCACATCTCGCTTTTGGAAATTTTGGAGTTAGATTTTCCCATTTGATATCATTTAAGAAATGTCAGCCTGTTGAGACCTGATTACCCATTTACTTTTTTGTCCTTCAGGTTGTATCAGGTTATAAGTGGTTTAAAGATAAAATACCAAAATGTAAAAAATCAAGAAAGAAGGTCGTATTATTCTTAAAAGCCTAAATATAGAAATGTTAAATATGGATCCCTGATCTCTCAAGCTGTCAATAAATAAAAATAAAAAACCGGAAAAAGAATTAAATCCCTTCCGGTATCATTGTTTTATTAACACAAATATATAAATAATTTAAAACATTTACCTTCAATGCCAGGTAATAGTAATATCATCTATAAAATAGAAAAAACGATCACTCACATCATGTGTCCAGGAGCTGACTTTTAAAGTAATAGCAGACCCCATATAACTACTCAAGTCATAGGTAAATTCCTTCCATCCGTTGGTATCATTATCAACATAGAAAATTTTATTATCGTTGATATAAAATTTCATCCAATCCCATCCAGTTTCACTACTCTCATCACGATCTACAACCAGGTAATAAAACGACAATAGTGGCTTTAAATTATCTGAACCGTTAGGGATTTCAACTGTTTGCTCGATAGAGGCAGTGTTTGTTTTGGTTGCGCCACTCCAAAGGCCATCTGCACCATCACCCATAAAAGCACTATATGCTCCGGAATGACCTCCATACTCTCTTTGAACATAAGGAAATTTATTGCTGGTGGTTACTTCCCAACCAGTAAAATTGCCAGTTTCAAAACCTCCATTTGATACAATGGGCTCTTCAGGACTAGAAGTAAAATTATGTTCAATCAATTCAATACTGTACACATTGATTGTTGATTTACCGTCCCATCCGTCATCTACCGCATGAACTCTGATATAATAAGTGCCTGTTAAAGTGCTGACGTCTAAAGTATCAATTCTTCTAGTGAAGGGTCTTATCTTTTCCAAAGGTTTATCATTATTATCATATCTACCAAACTTTGAAGATGCTGACACAACAAGATAACTTCGATTGTTTTCACCATCAAACCCGATATTTTCCCAGTCTATAGCTATACTATTAATACAGGTGAGGTCTACTGGATTATCAGTAACAAAAGTTTTTTCTGCGGTTCCCCTGGATTGATCTGCATTTAAATACATGCTGTCTGTATATAGATATTGGCTTCCATTACCCTCGCTATACCCGTTAACCCAAATAGGATTATATGTGCTTCCATTATAGAGATACCCAACTTGGGGACATTAAATACCCCCTGTTAAGTCATTCGGGGGGAAGAGCCCTTCACAGCCGGCAAAGGCTATAACAATTAGAGCCATTACAACTAAAGACAGGTACTTATATAAGTTTTTCATATAAAAACTCCTTTCTATTATTTAAATTTACTTTTTAGCTTTTTAATTCAAAATCTATATCTACTTTGTCAACTATCCACCATACATCAGCATGTCCGCCATAATATGTTTCCAAGTATTTTTATTGCATCATTTTATAAAAATTGATAAAATAAAACAACTTAAATAACTATTATCAGTTCCGCTAATAATTATACATATTATATATTAAGTTCGTATAATATCCAACAAAAAGTCGATAGTATAAATTCAATTCATATAGAAACGAGTTATACGCCATTCGTAGACAATTTATACACAACAACTCCAACCTAACGTTTTATATGCCAAAAGAAAAATAACCATACAGCAAATAACTGACCAATATTACGAGAAATATCTGAGAAAAGGTATTGGTAAGGGGATATGTAAAGGCAATATGTAAAGGCAGGATTTGAAATGGAGAATAAATTTCAAGGAGATCATAGAAAATGGATAAAGATGAGAAGTGGGATCGGAAAGAGGTTGTAACTGTAGATCCTATTTCAATTTTTTCAGGCGGAGTGGATGTTCATCTATATGGCCAGGGAAAGGATTATGGGAAACATGCGCATGGATGGGGTCAAACTGAAGAGGAAGCTAGAGCAAGAGCTTATAAGGATTGGCGGGGAAAATATGCATGAGCAATTAGCAAGAGTTGGCAATATCTCCAGGGACTGGATGGCTGTTCTTTGAGGAGACAGCCGGCCAGGTTAACAGGATTGACGATGAATCAGATGGTGAGAGTTTGAAACAGAGAACCGTCCACTGTTTCTCGTAATGAGTAGGTAAAGAAGAAAAAATTAAAGAAGGTATATGTTTATTATGTCTAACAAAAAATGCCATAAATTAGGGTATTTTATGCTTTTTTGAGCTATTACTGGTAGCTTTAGTCTATAAGGTAAGTCTACCTAAAACCAGAAGGAATTTTAACAGCAAAAAAAACTGCCTACAAAATATTGACATAGACATTATCCATTTTTTATGGTAAAATAAAGAAAAAAACTATAAAAGAAAATTAATAAAATTAAATAAAGGAGGTTTTTCCATGAAAAAGAAAAATAGGTTGCTTTTATATGGTTTTTTTGCTTTGCTCTTTATTGTTCTTTTGGCAATACTTTGTAGCACTAGTCTTGCACAAGAATTTTCTGCTCAAATTAAAATTACTCAGCCTGAACAAACGTATTATTATGATTATTTCGTCAAAGATCATCTCTATCGTCTAGAAGGTGAAGACAGCAGCGGCGAACCTATAGTTATCATTGCCAACCGACAGGAGGATTCTTATATTGGACTGCATCCAATTATGAAATTTTATATGAAATTTTCCAGAGAAGAAATGTTTTTGTTTAATCCCATAATTGGCTGGGAAATGCTAACTGAGGGATACCATGAAGAAAAAGTGGGAACGGAGACAATTAGCGACTTACAATGTGAAAAATATGGCTATACACAGGAAGGAATGGAAGGCACCATCGAAGCCTGGTATTCCCCTGAATTAAAGCAAAGAATAAAAATAATTGTTCCTTTAATTAACTCAGAACAAAGTACCTTTGAATTGCTCAATATTCAAGTCGGTTCTCAGGATGAGGAAAAATTTCAGATTCCGGATGATTATCAGAAAATGACATCTCCTATGGAACAGATACAGGAAGAGACAGTTAACGGGAGTGGCTCAACAGGCTCAGGTGGCAATCTGGAGGGGGAAGCTCCTATTGGAAGAACCTTAAATGCAGGAGGCATGCTAAAGGTGCATGTAGTTCCTTCTCTGGTAAAAAACCTGGTTATTGAAAATCTTAGTGCTACCGATACCTCAATCCTGGTTACTCCCATTCGCTCAGGAGAAATTATAGACAATCAAGTTATTGAAAAAACAATTTCACCAAATGGCAAAACTAAACCATCATTTAGCAATAGTTTGAATATCGATTCAATAGAAATAAAAGCCAATGAAGGCTCAATTAAAGTTACGGTTCTTCAGGAGTCCTTTTTTGCAGATGAAATCGAAAGAAATGAATATTACCTTTTTGAAAATTTTGGACAGGGGCTATCTTTCAGTGATGATAAACAGGTTAATTTAACTATTATTGGTGATAATACAATCTCCGGGATTTCTCAATTTGAAGTCACCTTCTTCCAGGGAGAATATCAGGATCCAATTGAGCAGATTGAATTATCCCTGCAGAAAGATGAAAGTAAAAGCTGGGAATTTCAACCTGGAACAGTAAAGACAGCAGATATTGTCACCGGGGATTCCAATGGTGGCATTAAAATTATTTTAGAACAATCTCCAATAAAAAAGACTGAATTATCGGAAGAAGAAGCCGAACAGCTAAGACAGGCAATTTATCAGAAAGATTTAGGTATTGTTCGTAGTATGCTGAAAACAGGAATAGATCCGAATCTGATTTTATTTGCTACAGATTCATTATTAATGCTTGCTTGTGCCAATGGAACAGAGAGCATGGTGAGGTCCATTCTGGACTATCGCCCGGATATTAATTACCAGGATATGTACGGCAACAATGCTTTGACAAAGGCAATGGATAATTATGATAATTACCAGAAAATAGTGCCATTATTATTAGAAGCAGGAATCAATCCTAATTCAAGTGTGGGAAGTGCAGAGCAAATTAACTCCACTGCTCTGGGTAAAATTACCACCAGGGCTCTACAAAACCAAAGCGAGGAAGATTATCAACTTGTAAGGCTTTTTCTAGAAAAAGGTGCCAATGTAGACCTGTCTACAAAAACAGGTACTACTCCACTTATGCAGTCATCCTATAAAGGAAACTTAAAATTAACTCAGCTATTCTTGCAATATGGTGCCGATAAAGAATTAAAAGATGCAAAAGGAGTAACTGCTCTCGGAATGGCAAAGAAAAAAGGTTATCAGGAAATTATTCAGCTATTAGAAAAGTAAAGCTCGGAATAAAGCTTTGAAATAGTATGCAGTTGGGCTAGATTTTTCTTGTTTTGAATATAAAAAGTGCAATAAGAAAATCTGGCCCTGTAATATTCTTATGTTAATCCAATTTGGTGTAACCATATTTTGACATTATCCATTCCCTCATAAAAATCTACATTGGGCTTATACCCTAGCTCCCTGCGTGCCTTTTCTATTGGAAAACCTTGATTTGTCCCGAATAATTCTGCTGCCATTCTGGTTAATAAAGGTTTCCCTTTTATGGAAAGATTACTATAAAATTTTTCCATTAGCCAGATAGAACAGGGGACGGTTCTTTGTTTGACCTCTTTCCTCTGATGAATTAAAATATTATCATTAATATACTTACGAAAGAAGAGTTTCCTATGCTCAGAGTAGTCCATATCAAAAGCAATAGTGGAATCTACTCTATCTTATAACTAGAGGTATTAACCAACAAAATATTTTCTCCTCTTTTGCAGAATTCATAAACTTCCACCAATAACCCAATGATGACCCATACCTGAATACTACTACAAAAAGAGATACCTTCTCTGATAAAAACAGATAAAACAATAGTACCATTAGTTTCCCAAAAATATAATACAGAATTAGCATCTTTATCCCCTATCAAACCAGAGACTCAAAGCAAGATTTGGCAATATCTCCAGGGAATGGATGGCTGTTCTTTGAGGAGACAGCCGGCCAGGTTAAGAGGATTGAGGGTGAATCAGATGGTAAGAGCTTGATACAGAGAACCGTCCCCTATTTCTCTCCCTATTGTAGGTGGCTGTCTTTGGGGAGATAAATATTTTGTTAAAAAAACAAAGGAAGAATATTTAACTAAAGATCATAAAGAGATTCCCTCTATAAGGAAAATTTATCATTTATCTATTTGCTTATCTTAAAAAACCTGGCTAAAATAATTCATTTTTGGCTCTATTATCATTATAAAATTTATAATATATTTACTATATATTTCTTTTTTTATAGAGTTTAATTAATTAGGTAATTATAAAAATAGGAGGACTATTTTGAAGAAAAAAATATTTTACTTTTCTATCTTTTTATTATTTGCTTTGTTTTTGTCCGGTTGTTGTCCTGATACTATTGGCATTACAGAAAAAGAAAAGGTTGAGAATGTGATAGGTGGCTTTTGGTCCGCTATTGACCAAGAAGACTGGTTCACTGCAGGACTCTATTGTCATGGGAACGCGGTAGATACTTTTGTAGACCCATATCGCCAAGCCTATGAAGCCACGCTTGCTGCTTACTGTTCAGATCTCATTGTTGATGTATATTATGATATTATTAATATTTCTTTTACTGATGTCTATACAGCAGTGGCAGATATTCAAGTGAATACCTGGACTTCAGGTTGTGGACATTCTAATGAAAGAGATCAATTTGGAACTATGGAAATAGGACTTTTTCTTGGTGATTGGTTAATATACAGTGTAGATTTGAAATAATTGCCATACTTGTTCTTCTTTGTTAGTTTATAAAAAATATATTTCCGAGGGTGCATTTGATACAGGTGAGGGCTTAAAATTTTCTTGTATCTATTCGCTTAAACGAATATTATATGAATGATACAATAGAAATAATATTACAGGATTTTTTTAAAAGGATATAATATATGTCCGAAATTTCAAGCAAAGAAGTTGCCAGGCTTTGGGGTATCAGCCAAAGGCGAGTACAGGTATATTGTGCAGAGGGCAGAATACCCGGTTCTAGGCGTGTAGGGCGTATGTGGATGATTCCCTCCGGGGTGTCTAAACCTGAAAACCCCCGATTTACGTCTACAGAAACGAAAAACCACTATTGGCCGAATTTTTTGCTCCTGGATAGTACTATTATGAATATGGATAGCAGTCAGCAGATGATCGAGTCAATCACTGACAATTTTCAAAGAAAACAATTAATAGGTGAAATCGCTTACATGCAAGGTGATTATCAGAAGGCAGCGGGTTGTATTGATGGTGTAAGAGATGACAACCCGAGTTATTTACATGCCCTTGCTATCTCAACAGCTGCAAAAATTGGGTTAGGAGATTTAAATGCTTTTCAAACAACCTGGAACAAATTGAAAGAATTACACAATAGACACTCAGATACGCCCGAGATATGCCGCATGGTTGAGCTCGTTCAGGGTTTATTAGCTATTAGTGCATATGCTCCGGAGAATTGTCCTGACTGGATTTTGGAAGGTGTATTTAATGATTTACCTGATGCATCCCGCCCGATGGCTCTTTATTTGCGTGCTAAAGGAATGCTGGCATTGGGGCAGATAAAACAACTGGTCAGTACTGCTGAAGCTACACTGTCTTTTTCTTCTTCCGGTTCTGGTATTCAAGATGTGTATCTTTATATCATATTAGCCCACGGGTATGTTTATCTGCAAAATATGGATAAGGCATACGATACATTACTGTATGCCTTGCATATCTGTCTCCCAAAAGGCTTTATTTCACCTTTGGCTGAAAGTATCTCCTCTCTACTGGGTATTGGAGAGAGATGTCTTAAAAAAGCCTATCCTCAGTTTCGGGCGCCGGTCCTGTCTTTGCACCGGCAAATATCTCCTTCCTGGCTAAAAATTCACAATATGCTCACACACAAAAATATTACCAGTTTACTTACCCGTCGGGAATACCAGGTAGCATTGAGTGTAGTTGGTGGATTTAGCAATCACGAATGTGCTGCACGGTTAGGTATTTCGGTTAGTACTGTTAAAGGGCATCTGCAATCGGTTTATCAGAAGTTAAATATCTCCAGCCGAAAAGCTTTAAAAAAATTCATCATATCTGCATAAAAACCAGACCAAAATAGTTCATTTTTGGTTCTGTTATGATTCAAAGATACATGCTACATTTACAATATATTTTCTTTTTTCTACAGTATTACAGTGAATTATAAAACCAGGAGGATTATTTTGAAGAAAAAAATATTTTACTTTTCTATCTTTTTGTTATTTGCTTTGTTTTTATCCGGTTGTGAATCTATTATTGTTGGCAATACTGAAATAGATATAGAGTTAGAAACCAAGAGAGTTGAAGATGCAGTACTTGATTTTTGGTCGTTTATCGATTCTCAAGACAGATGCGCTTCAGCTTGGGCTTGTGCTCCGGATAATGATTCAGGAAATCCAGCACGCGATGGGTTTGTCGAACCATATTTTGATAGTATTGATTTACTTAAACAATTATGTCCTAATGTAGTTATTGATGTATATGCTTATATCCGGGATATTTCTTTTATATGGGATGAGTCAGGTGATCCCAGGGCGATAGTAAATATTCAAGTGAATAGAATTGTTATGGGCTGTGGTGATTTAAACAGTACAAAAGCTAAATTTGGGACCATGGAATTAACATATTGTTATGTCGGATATTATGATGAAGGGTGGTTTGTAGACAAAATAGATATAGATTTTTAAGTAAAAAGCTAAAAAGTAAATTTACATAATAAGTAGGAGCCGTAGGGTAATAGGGGTCAAATCTTTATTATTGACAAAATAGCTATTTTTTAGTATCAGGTAATAAGGTAATAATGGGGACGGTTCTCTGTTTACCTCTTTTCTCTGATGATTTAGAATGTTATTATTAATATACTTACGAAAGAGGAGTTTCCTATGCCCAGAGTAGCCCGTATCAAAAGCAATAGTAGAATCTACTCCACCTTATAACTAGAGGTATTAACCAACAAAATATTTTCTCCTCTTTTGAAGATTAGAAAGGATTCCTAAACACCTTATTTATTCCATGTCAAACTAGAAACTCAAAGCAAGAGTTGGCAATATCTCCAGGGACTGGATGGTTGTTCTTTGAGACAACTGGCCAGGTTAACAGGATTGACGGTGAATCAGATGGTGAGAGCTTGAAACAGAGAACCGTCCCCTGTTTCTGACCCTGTTTCTGAAATGAGGGAGTAAAATATGACACTTGAAAGAAAAATAGCACAACTATTTCGAATGGACGAAAAAACGCGCCGGCGCCATTCCAACCCTTGGAGCGTTTATTCTCGTTTTTCTATGGTTCCGCTTATCGGTTTAGCATTCTGGAGCAGGGTCTGGCTTGGCTTGTGGTCACTGGTGCCAATCATTACTGTGCTTTTATGGGTATGGTTTAACCCGCGAATCTTTCCCGAACCGAAAAGCACCAATAATTGGGCATCTAAAATAGTTCTTGGCGAATGGGTCTGGATGAATCGTAAAAATGTGCCTGTGCCGAGACATCATCTTTATATGCCTAGTATTTTGTCAGCGATAGGAGCAATTGGCGCAATTCCATTTATCTGGGGTTTATTCGTACTGGAAATATGCCCCACAGTTCTCGGTGGCGTTGTTATTATTATCAGCAAGTTGTGGTTTGCGGATCGTATGGTATGGCTTTATGAGGATATGAAAGACTTAACACCAGAGTATAAAAGTTGGTTATATTGATTCTTAAAAAAATAAGTGGGGTTCGGAACTCTGTGTTTGCTTAGCAAACTTACCCTTCGGGTCATATAACAGCGGATAAAAGGCTTCCTTTCACTACGCCCAAATTGCCTTCGGTAACTTCGTTTATCCACAAACCGTTATACTAAATGGCGGCAAAATTGGTTGGAAAGTATATTGAATAAAAAAGAGTAATTGATCTATTCTATATTGGATTAAGGAGTTTACATATGGAAAACAAAGAACCATTAATTCACGATTTTGATTTAAACTTAATTTGTGATTATTTTGGAAGGTTAGAACGGCAGGGACCTGGTAGCCCTGATTCTACTATTAGGGCATTAAGTTTTATCGACAATCTTTCCAATGAGTTAAAAATTGCGGATTTGGCTTGTGGAACAGGCGGGCAAACAATGATTCTTGCCCAAAATACCAAAGGTACCATTATTGGGCTTGATATTTTTCCCGATTTTATTCGAAAATTTAATGCAAACGCTGAAAAGCTTGGTTTGCAGAATAGGGTAAAAGGCATTGTCGGTTCAATGGATAATTTACCGTTTCAAAATGAAGAATTTGATGTTATCTGGTCTGAAGGGGCTATTGCTAATATTGGTTTTGAAAAAGGCTTGCATTATTGGAGAGGCTTTCTAAAAAAAGACGGCTATATTGCTGTAACCTATGAGTCATGGTTTACCGATGAACGCCCCACTGAAATTGAAAAGTTTTGGGTTGATGCTGTTCCTGAAATAAGTACCATAGGGCATAATATTTCAATAATGCAAAAAGCCGGTTATAGTCTTGTTGCCGCATTTACATTGCCTGAAAAATGCTGGACGGATACCTATTTTATTCCGCAGAAAGCAATACAAAAAGCATTTTTGGAAAAAAATGCTGGAAATAAGGCCGCAGAGACTTTTGTTGAATATATGAAGTATGAAGCGGAGTTGTATTCAAAATACAAACAGTATTATGGATATGTTTTTTATATTGGTAAAAAAATATTAAAATGAAGGTGGAAATAGGAAAAGCAAGGGAAAGGCAATGGGGTCAAATCTTTATTATTGACAAAAGTATCATTCTTTATTAAGGTAAAAACATGGCAAGGTCACTTAGAACAAGATAATCAGGGGACTTCGCCCCCTGAAACCCCTCAATTATCACCATCACCTTCCCTCTCCCTTCTAAGAGAGAGGATTAGAGAGATGGTGTAANNAAAATATATTGTTTCTTATCTAAAAAGAGTATTTTATAGTATCAGAATTTTTTTGAAATTCCGATACTATAAAATATGAAGGTGCTCTGTATCATATTACATCTTGAGGCACGAGAGAAGAGATATATTTAAGAATGAAGAAAATTACCATAAATTTTTAAAAATACTTAAAGAATCTCTTAAAATATATCATATTATTCTCTACAGTTAGGTCCTCTTACTTACTGGATAGAGGAGATAGTAACTTGTAATCTAATCATATCGTTAGAAAGATCAATCCAAGAAGTGAGGAAATAAATAAGATGTTACGTAATATCTTGGCAATATTGGGAGCTATTTTTCTAATTATTATCTCTTTTTGTCTTTTCCCGGGAATCATTGCTTTTTTGTTCACTGCTGGAGCAATTATCTTATTGGTATTATTATTTCTGGGGGTATTAGGACTTTTTGCTCCTATTTTAATTTGGATATTTTTAATCATTCTTGTTCTTCGCTTGATTTTTGGAGTTTAATAGCAGGAGAATTAATTTAGGGTCATAATCTCGGGTTAGGCATTATATTTTTTAAACACTTAAAATATTAAGGGAGGAATTAATTATGGAAGTAAAAAATCTATTGGATTTGGTGCAATACCAGGACAATGCTGTGGTGAGTACCGAGCTAATAAAGAAAGATGCCGGCACAGTCACCCTCTTTGCTTTTGATAAAGGCCAGGGGCTAAGTGAACATACTGCACCATACGATGCCTTAGTCTATATCCTTGACGGAAAGGCAGAAATTACCATATCAAAAGAGCCATTTACTCTTCAAACTGGTGATATGATTATTATGCCTGCCAATCAACCCCATGCCTTAAAGGCGTTGGAAAAGTTCAAAATGCTTTTGATCATGATTAGAAAATAATGAGTAATAATGAGTGATAAAGTAAATAGAAGGGAAGGTTTGTTTAATGTCTAAGATACTAATTATATATTATTCCAGAACAGGCAATACTGAAAAGATGGCACATCTAGTTGAACAGGGAGTAAAGGAAGAGAATGTTGAGGTGAAATGCCAAAGAATAGAAGATACCAGTTTAGATGATCTTTTAGATGCAGATGGTATTATTATTGGTTCTCCCACTTATTTTGGGATGATGGCCGCTCCCCTTAAAGAATTTATTGATAGAAGTAATAAATACTACGGCAAACTTAAAGGTAAAGTAGGTGGAGCTTTTACCTCCTGCCATCGAATTGGTGGAGGTGGAGAAACTACCTTGCAAAGCATTCACAATGCTTTTTTAATACATGGGATGATTATTCAAGGAGAGACTGACGGAGCCCACTATGGTCCCTTAGCTGTGGGAGCACCAAATAAAACTGTAAGTGAAGAGTGTAAAAATTTGGGAAAGAGAGTGGCTCAATTAGTTAAGCGATTTTAGTATTGATGATGTTTTTCCAGCTTCCTATTTTAAAGGAGAAAAGGAGAAACGAAACTATGATGAATTTTAAAAGGACAATCTCCTGAATAGAAATAGATATACCTCGTGCGGAAGCATCTGTTCGTTATATAGAGAACTGCCCCCTGTTTGGTCGAGAACTATCCCTTGTTTGACGCCCCTCTAATTTTTTAAAAGAAAATATTAAAAATTGTTGACTTTTATTTTGAAACAGTATAATATAACAACATATTATTATAAAAATTAAAATAAGTCTTAAAAAAAGTATCCTATTATATTTAGCCGAAATAATAGTCAATACTTTACTCAACTTCCTGCAAATTACCAACAGATAGATAAAGAAAGGGGGGATATTATTATAAGAAGATTGAATTTTTGCTTTAGTTATTAGGTAATAGTTTTTTAAATTTTTAAGGAGATTCTAATTATGAAAAAATTAAATATTTCTTTACTAGTTATTTTTTTATGTTTTGTATTAAATCTTTCAATTCTTGCTGCCGATAAGCCTCTCATTGGTTTATCATTTTCTGATTTTACACTTGAACGATGGGTAAGAGAAGCAGAGGAAATGACAGAATTAGCCCGCAAATCAGGTTGTGAGGTTATTGTTCAAGAAGCGAATCATGATCCGAAAGTCCAGAATGATCAGATTGAGAATATGGTTTTACAAGGTGCTGATGTTATTCTAATTGTAGCGGAAGACGGAGCAGCAGCTGCAACAGCAGTTGATGCAGCAACAGGGGCAGGTGTGAAATGTATCTCATATGATAGATTAATTAAATCGCCTAATAATGCAGTTTATATTTCATTTGATAATGTTGAGGTCGGGCGAGCTCAGGCCAGAGGAGTGTTAGCGGTTAGGGATAGTGGTAGATTTGTACTTCTTGGTGGAAGCCCAACAGATAATAATGCTGTACTTGTTAGACAGGGTCAGATGGAAGTTCTCAAGCCCTACATAGATAGTGGAAAGATTGTTATAGTTGCAGATCAATGGGTTCCAAACTGGGATACAACAGAGGCATTAAAAATTATGGAAAATATACTTACTGCGACTAATAATGAGATTGATGCAGTAGTTGCTTCAAATGATTCTACTGCTCTAGGTGCTATTGAGGCTTTAAGAGCACAAGGTCTTGCTGGAAAGGTTCCGATTTCTGCACAGGATGCCACAGCAGCAGGTTGTAATGCAATTGCCAAAGGAGAACTTACCGTAAGTGTTTACAAAGATATAAGGAAACTTGTTCCCTTGTCAATTGATATCGCAGTCAAGTTAGCAAAAGGTGAACCAATAGAAGGATTGCAGGAATTCACATTAGCGGAACTTACCGGCGATAAGAACTTACTGGGAACCGTACCGTGTAAGTTCCTGGAAGTGGTAGGAGTAACTAAGGACAATCTATATGAGGTCATTGTTAAGAGTGGATATCAGTCCTATGATGATGTATATAAAGGAGTACCTGAAACAGAGAGACCGCCAAAAATCTAATGGTGAATGAAATGTACACAGTGTACCACAGATTACCAAAATCTGTGGTACACTTTCTTTTATTTTTAAATTCTTTTAAATAAATTATCCCTTAGCATGGTGGTAAATCTATTTTGAAAGAAGAAATTATTTTACGAATTGAAAATGTAACAAAAGACTTCCCAGGTATTCGGGCATTATCCGATGTTTCTTTCAAAGTAAAAAAAGGGGTAATCCATGGTCTATGCGGGGAAAATGGTGCCGGAAAGTCTACCTTAGTGAAGATTCTGGCAGGAGTTTATCCGAATCATACCTATCAGGGGAAGATTTATTTTAATAATAAAGAATTAAAACTTACCTCTTCTTCTATTGAAGAGGCAATCAAAGAGGGAATTGCTACCGTTTATCAAGAACCTGTTCTCGTTCCTCACATGACCGCCGGAGAGAATATTTTTCTAGGGAGAGAACCGGTAAATAATAAAAGAATTATTAATTGGAATAAATTATTTTCAGACACCAAAGAAATTCTCGCCAAATATAAACTAAATGTTCCTCTTTTTGCGAAATTATCTACATTGAGTGTTGGACAACAACAGATGGTTGAAATTGCTAAAGCCTTAGCACAGGAAGTTAAACTTTTAATTCTTGACGAGCCTACCTCCGCCCTTACTGAGTCTGAAGTCAATTCCTTAATTGAGATACTCAAAAATTTAAAAGAAAGTGGGGTGACCTGTATCTATATTTCTCATCGGCTGGAAGAGTTTTTTCGGGTTACAGATAATATTACAGTGCTTAGAGACGGTCAAGTGGTTGATACAGTGAAAACAATGGATGTCACTGAGGAGAAGATCATTGCTATGATGGTGGGACGTGAAATGAAGAAAAGATTTCCTGCTAAAAAGTCTAATCCCGGTGAAAAGTTATTGGAAGTGAAAAATTTATCGGTATCAGTATATCGTAAAAGGATAATTAAAAATGTTTCCTTTGATTTAAAAAAGGGAGAAATATTGGGCATAGCTGGCTTGATGGGATCCGGGAGGACTGAGCTTGTTACTGCATTATTCGGAGAATATGGGAATCAGATTACTGGGGAAGTTTTTTTAGAAGGGAAACCGATAAAAATAAAATCAGCAGAGGATGCGATAAAATTTGGAATAAGCCTTGTACCGGAAGATCGGAAAGAGATGGGGCTAATATTAATACAGGAAGTATTTAAAAATATCTCCTTACCAAATCTTAAAAAATTTTCTAGTGCCTTGAATATTGATAAATATAAAGAATTACAAGAATGCAAAAAATATGTTGATTACCTTAGTATAAAGACACCATCACTTTTTACTATTACTGAATCGTTAAGTGGAGGTAATCAACAGAAGGTTGTTATTGCCAAATGGTTAATGTCAAATCCAAAAGTTCTTATTATGGATGATCCGACTCGTGGGATTGATGTTGGAACGAAATATGAGATATATGGCCTAATACAAAAACTTGCCGAAAGTGGCGTGGGTATTATTATGATTTCTTCTGAGCTGGAAGAAATACTGGGAATGAGTGACCGAATTATGGTTATGCATGAAGGTGAATGTACCGGGTCCCTTGATCGGAAAGATGCTACTCAAGAAAGAATAATGATTTTAGCTACGAATATTACAAATACTAAAAGAGATAATAGGAATAATGAATGAAACAATTAAATTCTATTCAAAAATTTAAGGAAATTAATATTGATTTTAGAGCTTATACACTCATCTTTGCTCTTATTATTATTTGGTTATTTTTTGGTTTTTTAACTGGTGGTGTTTTCCTTTCTACTAGAAATTTTTCGAACCTTCTAAGGCAAATGACTATTATATCTTTCCTTGCCATCGGGATGACCCCAGTCATTATCACTGGTAATATTGACCTTTCTGTAGGATCGATGACTGGCTTTATCAGTGTAATAGCTGCTTATTTACAGGCAATTATATTACCTGAACTTCTTCCTGTACTATTTCCGGTACTCTCTGTCGAATCGTTAGGAATATTAAGCACAGTTGTTACAGTTATTATCTGTCTTTTGATAGGATTATTAATTGGATTAGGTCAGGGCTATATTATTGCTTATGGAGGTGTGCCGGCTTTTATTGTAACTCTGGGAGGACAGTTTGTTCTTAAAGGAGGAATTCTGGGTGTGACCCAGGGGAAAACTATCATTCCAATTGAAGATTCCTTGCGGCTAATGGCCCAGGGATATTTATCGAAGTATCCAGGTATCATCATAGCAATCATTGCTATTGTTATTATTTTTCTGGTTATTTTGCAAAGTAGAACAAAAAAGAAACAGTATAATCTTAATACCAGGTCTCTTGGTGTTGATTTACTGGTTGCCTCTATATTTTCAGCTCTTGTTTTGGTTTTCACCTTTATGATGAATAGCTATAAGGGAATACAAATTCCAGTATTAATCATGGTTATAATAGCTGTATTAATTACCTATTTAATGAATAACACCCGGTTTGGCAGGTACATATATGCAGTGGGAGGGAACAAAGAGGCAACAAAACTTTCCGGAATAAATGTTCAATCTGTTGTTTTAAAAACCTATGCGCTGATGGGTCTTCTCTGTGGCGTTAGTGGTATTATTCTTACTGGTTATGTTGCTGCCGGAACCACCAGCGGAGGAACAAATTATGAACTTTCAGCCATAGGTGGTTGTGTTATGGGTGGAACAAGTTTAATGGGAGGTATTGGGACTGTATTTGGTGCTCTAATGGGTACTCTTATCATGACCAGTATGGAAAACGGAATGAGTGTCATGAATATGAGTGTTTTCTGGCAGTACATAGTAAAAGGATTAATATTAGTTCTGGCAGTTTATGTAGATGTAGCCTCAAGGAAAAATAAATCTTTGTAAAATATATATTTAGTGTTATTATTTTATTAAGGAAAATAATAGTCAGAAGGAATAAACCTTTCTCATGAATAAGAATGTTGATGATTTGGGAAACTCCATAGTCATCAGAAGATGGAACTTAAGAACTATCTTTAAGGTCATCCAGGAAAAAGGCCCTATCTCCCGGGTGGAATTGACTAAAACAACCGGCTATAGTGCCGGTACCGTCTCCAACCATGTTCGGACCCTCATAGAAAAGGGCTTTGTTATTGAAACCAACAAAGGGGTCTCCTCCGGTGGTAGAAAACCAGTAAAGTTGATGATTAATCCTGATAAGGCTTATATTTTGAGTATTGAAATAGAGGTTAAGCAGATAAAAATAGTAATTTTTAACCTGAATATGAAAGTAGTCTTGCTAAGCATTATCCCTATAATAGCAAAAGATAATTATCTGGATACCTTAAAACAGATATTCTCTGAGATAGACCGGATGATAGGAGAAAAGCATTTAAAATTGGAGAACCTGCTTGGTATAGGAGTAGCTGTACCTGGCCTGATTGATAAAGCAAAGGGTATCTTGGAATTCGCCCCCAATCTGGGCTGGAGGGGTGTTCCCATCACCCGTATTTTTAAGGAAACCTACAATCTTCCCATCATCTTAAACAATGAGGCCAAGGCAGCCGCCATCGGTGAGAGAGCACTGGTCTACCCTAAGGTCAATAACATGGTCTTTGTCTCTATCAATGAGGGAATAGGCTGTGGTATCTTCTTAAATGGTAAACTCTATAGGGGAGCCAGTGGCAATGCCGGGGAGTTTGGCCATATCACTATTGATACCAATGGTCCACTATGTCACTGTGGTAACAGAGGCTGCTGGGAGATATTTGCCTCTGAAAACTACATCATGAATAACTATCTAAAATTACCAGCTAGCAATCCTCAGCTGAGCAAAAAGGAGATATATCAATTAGGAAAGAATGGAGATCAAAGGATAAGGGCTATTTTCTCAGAGACCGGAAAGAATATTGGCATAGGCCTGGTCAATATCATCAATGGACTCAGTCCGGAGTTACTGGTTATCGGTGGTGGCATTGTAAATATAAAAGAATTCATCTATGAGGAGATGATTAAAAGGCTTCAAGAAAGTGCTCTTTCCGTCAACTACAAAAAGACGAGCATCAAATTTAGTAAGTTGGGCAGTTTAGCAGCAGTTTGTGGCATGGCTGAATTAATTATTAATGAGAGAATAAGATTTATTTAATATAGATTTTCGGTAACGAAGGTTGAGTAAGATAAAGAATTTTTTATTTTATAAAGATATTTATAAAGATAATTGTTTATGCTTTATTTGATTATTGAGGAGTGAAATATGAAAAAAAATAGATCATTACACAGTATCTGTCGCTGGACTTTTAATGCGGGACGAGGTGGTTTTGTCCCTGAAAATATAAGACCTACCTGGAATGATAAAAATTTTAGTACCGTTGCTATGATAAAACTGGTAAAGGATAAAATTGCTCCAAGATTACCAGACTATGTAGAATTGGGGATTGAATTGCATTATGATTTTGAGTTTAATGAAAAGACGGCCTCTGATATTGCTGATGTACTGGTAGAATCCGGGTTATATTTAGCCATGGTAACACCAGGAGCGCATAGATATTATGCTTATGGGGGGATAGCCTCACTGGACCCCGAGGAGAGAAAGTCAGCAGAAGAATTTGGAGAGAGGACCGTTGCTCTAACCTATGGACCTCTTAGGAAAGCCTGGCATCCGGATCCTTCAAAATACCCCACCATAGTTATCTGGAATGGTTCTTTTGGCTATGACCTGGCATCTGTGGGAATTTCATATATGTATCATAATCTTAAGGAGAGTATGGTAAAACTATGTAAGTATGAAGAAAAATTGGGTGGAAATCTCTATTTTGCCTTAGAGCCAAAACCTAATGAAGGGCATCCGGTTCTTTTAATTCCTACTGTAGCCAGTGCTCTGGTTTTCTGGAATAAGTTAGAGAAAGAATTTAATATTAGTTGTGAGAAAAAAGGAGTGAATAAGGAGTTTGGTCACACAGAAATGATAGGTCTTGACCATATCTATGATACTGTCGAGGAAATAGACAATAATGCTTTGGTTCATATGCACTTAAATAGCCAGGGTTATAATGATGGTATCATTCTTGGTGGGCCAGGTAAGTATGATATTGATCATGGAACACGGGTGAATGGAATAAATATTGCTATTGCTGGTTTAATTCAGGAAACTGGTTTTAATCGTTGGAAGGGGCATGATATGCAGACCAGGCCTTATGATAATGAAAAACAGGGCATTGATAGAGTCATAAGAAGCATACTTAGCTGGGAGGCCTGTGCCCAGGCTGCTCGGGAGCTTGACCAAAAACAGTTGATGAAATACCTAATCCAACGAGAAACCGCCAGGGCAGAGGATATGATGAGAGAAACTCTTATAAATGCTCAACAATATTTTAACCAAATGTATAAAGGGTAGAAATGGTAAATGGTATAGGGGATAGTTCTTTATTTGATAGGCTTTAATATACTGCAGTAAGATATTTTTCAAAGATGTTTAAGCTACCTTGATTTTGGTTAGCCATATAAATCTCCTTTAAGCTATTCATTTATAAAATATTTATAAAATTATCTTTCTTGATTCTGGCAAAGAGACTATCTATATGCTTGTCCTGCTTTCTTAATATCTTCAATAATGACCAGGTCCTCTCGCTGCTAACCAGATCTTAAGTAGTGCAAAAAGGACTGATTCTTGCTGCTGAGATATTCAAAGGGAATCCTTCCCTTATTTAGAGGGTGTTCCCCTTGATAACCACTTAATAAGATCAAGGTAATAATTTGTCAACTTCTCCTCTTCATCTCCCTCGAGGGGAGAGGGGAGGGAGAGGGTGGTAAATCATTAGCTCGTTGTAACCTCTTTCTTTAATGGAGATAATCAGGTTTAAGGTTAGGTGAAGAGGTAAGGGTGATTTTATTATTTATTTTGGGGCAAAGAAACTCTGTGTTTTCTTACATACTGATACTAACATCAGCATCACTGGCACCTCAATTAAGACACCCACCACTGTAGCCAGAGCAGCGCCGGAGGCTAAACCAAAGATCATAGTGGCCGTTGCTATGGCTACCTCAAAATGATTACTGGCACCGATTAAGGCAGAAGGTGCAGCATCACGATAATTAAGCTTAATCAGTTTAGCCAGTCCATAGGTTATAAAGAAAATCAGATTGGTCTGAATAAAAAGAGGTATAGCAATCCATAAGATGGTTAAAGGTTGGGTCAAAATAATATCTCCCTTAAAAGAGAAAAGCAAGATTAGAGTAAACAATAAGGCAATAATGGATACCGGAGTCAGTAAAGGTAAAAACTTTTCTTTAAACCACTGTTCGCCTTTACTCTTGATAATCCACTTTCTGGAAAAATATCCAGCGACCAAAGGTAGGGCAACATAGATACTAATGGAAAGTAATAAAGCTTGCCAGGGAACTGGCAGTTTTCCTACCCCAAGTAAGAAACCACCAAGTGGCCCATATAGAAATAACATAGTCAAGGAATTAATGGCTACCATCACCAGGGTATGGCCCTCATTTCCTTTAGCCAGATAACTCCAGACCAGCACCATAGCTGTACAGGGAGCAATACCTAAGAGGATGCAACCGGCCAGATAACTTCTCCAGAGGGGAATTTCTAACATCTTGATTCCCTCATTTAATATTACTATTCCAGCACCATGCACCGAGCCAACTTCCCAAGCCACCCCGGGAGGGAGCTTAACCAGATCGGTAGCATCAACCCCGATAAAGTTTCTAAATAGAATCCCTAAAAATAAATAGGCAATTAAATACATAGTAAAAGGTTTGACTGCCCAATTGGCAAATAGGGTTAATCCTACTGGTTTGAGAGATTTTCCTGCTTTTAGTACCTCTGCAAAATCAATCTTGACCATAATAGGATACATCATAAAAAAGAGGCAAATAGCAATAGGAATGGAGATAACCGGTGCTCCATTTACATAAATTGCCAGACCATCTAAAAATCGGGCTACCCCTGGAGCTACTTTACCGAAAAGAATTCCAGCCATAATACATAATAAAACCCAAACAGTGAGATACTTTTCAAAAATGTTTAGTCCACCTTGATGTTGGTTAGCCATATTGAGTGCCTATTCTCCTTTAATTTACTCTCTTTTGATTTTTTCTTTTAGCCAATTAGCAATTTCCTGCTTGCTGGATATCCTGCCAGCTGCCTTGACTTCACCGTCAATCAGCAATGCTGGAGTCATCATTACCCCGTATTCGGTAATCTGGTCTAGATTTTCAACTTTGACAATTTCCGCATCTATTCCTAATTCTTCAACGGCTTGTTGAGCATTCTGAAATGTTTTTTGGCATCTAGGACATCCCATTCCCAAAATTTCAATCTTCATGATTATTCTCCTTTTATCGTTTTTCATATTCTTTCATATTATTTTTGGCAGTACCTCATTTTTAATTCATTAAATTATAATTCCATAAAATATACCACTTATGGTAGCCATTATAACTACTAGGCTCACATAAACGAAAGTCTTCTTTGTTCCGACTACACTTCGTATCACCAGCATACTAGGCAGGCTTAAAGCTGGACCGGCTAAGAGCAATGCTAAAGCTGGACCTGGTCCCATCCCAGAACCAATTAATCCCTGCAGAATTGGTACTTCAGTAAGAGTAGAAAAATACATAAAAACTCCTATAACCGAGGCAAAGAAGTTAGCCCTAAATGAATTGCCCCCTACCAGAGAAGCAACAAAACGAGAAGGTATTAGTCCTTCCTCTCCAGGTCTACCTAATAAAAGTCCGGCAAAAAATATTCCTAAAAAAAGTAAAGGTAATATTTGTAGAGCAAAGCTCCAAGATGATTCCAGCCAGGGAACAATCTCCTGTTTTTTAAACCAGTTTATTAATATATAAATAAACAGCAAGACAAAAGCAATAGCTAAATACCATTTGTACTGGAATATCAGAGCCCATAGACTTTGGTCTCCTGCCTGAGGGCTAGACCAGTTGGCAAAGATCATAAAGCCAATCATGGATATGAAATAAAGAACATTTTGCAATACAGTTCTACTATCAGGCTCACTTTTGCTTAATCCAAATTTCAGTTCCCCGTTAGCCTGTCGTTCTTTCTCTTCAGAGAGAAAAATAAAGTGCATGAGTAAACCGATAATCACACTGAATATTATCGCTCCTGCGGCTCTGGCTAATCCTATTTGCCATCCCAAAACCCGGGCAGTTAAAATAATTGCCAGTATGTTAATGGCAGGGCCGGAATAAAGGAAGGCTATAGCCGGTCCTAATCCGGCACCCTTTTTATAGATACCAGAAAACAGAGGTAGAACTGTACACGAACAGACTGTTAACATCGAGCCTGAAAGAGATGCTACAAAATAGGCTAATGCCTTATTGGTTTTAGCACCCAGATACTTTAAAACCACATTCTGATCTAAAAACTGGTAAATCGCTCCAGCTATAAGGAATGCCGGAACTAAACTGAAAATAACATGTTCCCGAGCATACATATTTAACATAGCCAGGGCTTCAAATAGCGGATTGCGGAATCCAAAGCTTTCTAATGGCAAAAAATAGAAAAGCAGGAATCCGCCTATGATTATAAAAACTTTTAACTTATTATACATTTGTATTATCTAACTTCTGGATATAAAAATATTAATAAAACAGTATCTTCTGATGTTTATAGCCGTTAAGCTATTTATTTATATTAAGTACAATTATTGCTTTTCTGATTATTGCAAAGAGACTCTCTATGTGCTTGTCCTGCTTTCTTGATATCTTCAATAATGATTGGGTCATCATTAATCCAGCCACTTAAAATACCCATCAGTATTCTACTGTATTCATCTCCCCTACGATTAATAAAGTACTCACTCCAATAACCTTCTTGCCGGCTATCAATTAAACCAGTTTCCTTGAGTTTCCTTAAGTGTCTTGACACGCTTGGTTGGCGAATACCCAATACATAGGTTAATTCACAGACACACATAGGTTTGTATTCTAGTAATTTCAATATTCTAAGCCTGTTTTTATCTGCTAACATACTATAGACTTGAGATAATCTTTCCATAACAAGATATTCAGGGGGCTTCGCCCCCTGAAACCCCTCCAAGAAAATACCTTTAAAATACAATTCAAGAAAATGCTATCTTGTTTTGCAAACAAGATATTCAAGGGGAAAAATTCCTCTCTTAAGAGGGGTGTCCCGAAGGGACGGGGTGTTCCCCTTGAGATCCCCTGAAGGAAAAGCAAAATATATTGTTACTTATTTAATAAATAATAATCATATTATTTTATAGTATCGAAATTTTTTGAAATTCCGATACTATAAAATAACCCTTGACTTTATAGCTTACTTGCTATATATTAGCATTAAATAATTATTTGTCAACAGAGTGAATATAAAATATTATCCAAAAAATCTTAACTTAAGGAGTAAAGGTTAAAATGAATAGAGACCAAAAGCAATGTGGATGTAATAGCAATAGCAATAGTAATAGTATAAAGAACTTGAATATAAATATAAAATGGCAAAGATTGGTAGCTAAAGGTGAAACATGCCCCAGATGCGAATCTACCGAACAGGAACTTAATAAAGCCATAGATAAATTACAGCAAGCCCTTTCCCCCCTGGAAATTAAAGTGACTCTGGAAAAAGAAGAGATAAATATTTCAGAATTTAAGCAAGATCCATTACAATCAAATCGTATCTTGATTAACGATCAGCCAATAGAAAACTTACTAAAAGGAAAGGTGGGGCAAAGTCCCTGTTGTGAGGTATGCGGTCCTACCGATTGCCGGACTATGGAAATAGATGGACAAATCTATGAAACAATACCTTCTGAGCTAATTATCCAGGCCGGACTTATGGCGGCAAACGAGATACTAAACACAAAAAGAACTAATTCTTGCTGTTAAAATAAATAATTTAGCAATTTTATTTAACCAAGTAGTTAGGGTTAGGGCTTGATATAAAGAAGGATTAGTTTTATCCCAAAAGAAGCAATGTTGGCTAAAAAGTGCTCTAGAGCAATGCGGAGGGCGCAAGTTATAATTAATATATTGTTTAGAGTTTAGTATTTATGCACAATTGGAGAAGCATCGGAGTCAAAGGGATTAATACGAATGGCCAAAGAAAATAAATAAGGATACTCTTTTTTTAAGTGACGCATATAATCCAACCACTGATTAATAAGTAAGACATAAACCCTTTCTATATCTTTGTTTAAATGATCCAAATCCTCTTCTGGCAACTGGTTAGTTCTTTTTCGCAGTTCCAATTCTTTTTCTAAATGGAATACTGCCATTAATAATTCTGAAAAGGATTCATGTTCTAATATATTAGGATTTTCTAATAATTGAAGAAGAAAACCTCTTTTTTTCATCAGGAAATTTCGTAAGCTAATTAATATTGATTTATCGATAGCAATATTATAAGAATAATTTTTTAATCTTTTTTTAATTAAAGCAAAACCTTGGTCAGAATAATTCTTATTTACAGCAAGTTGCTTCCTAATCTTATCGATATTAGGGTCAAACTTCGAGAAGTAGGAAATTAATTCAGTACCTATCTCATCAAAGAAAATACCAATGATCATATTAATTTTTTCATTTCTTTGTTTTTTTTCTCTGATATTTAACATCATTTCTAAAGAATTGGCGATAGCGCCCAGGAAGGCACCTACCCCAAGGATAATAACAAAAATTGCCAGTAGTCTTCCACCATTGGTTACCGGATGAATATCTCCATATCCTACTGTAGAAATAGTAATTATAGTGAAATAAAAAGACTCAATTAGAGGTATATTTTCTAATATTGAAAAACCGACAGTACCAAATAGTAATACTGATACGAAAATGATGGCAAAAAGTTTAATCCTGAATTTTAAATTTTTCAATTGATTATCCTCAACCTTCCTTTTCAAGATATTCAAGGGGAATCCTTCCCCTTGAGACCCCTGAATTAACTTTAAGGTAATAATTTATCAACTTTTCTCTTCCCTCTTCTTCGAAGGAAGAAAATATTTAATTAAATTATATGATAAAAATTAATCAAAGTCACATCATAGAAATATTTTGTTGATACCAATTTTGAAAAATTAATTTTGCCAGAGAAATTAAAGAGGATTTAAACTTTGATTTTCAATTTTAATATGATAAAATTAACACTCACATAAAGATAAAGATAAAGATAAATAATGCCTTAATGAAAAATAGAAGTTTATTATTTTATAGTATCGGAATTTCAAAAAAATTCTGATATTATTTAAAAGTTAAAAAAAATTTGACAGAAACTGATATTTCGTTTATTATTGTTTTTAAAATAAATATTAATATTGTTACCGGGCAGAATTAGGTTAGACCTGGCACTTTTAGAGAGAGATATAATGGTGAAATTATCTCAGCTAAGGTCAACCGAAAAGAAAGCCCGTATGCCATTGAGCATATTAGATTAGATAGGGTGGTTACCTTTAAAGACTGATAATGAGTGGGATAAGTTATTTATCCAAATCCAGGTGGCACCGCGAGATTAAATAGACAGTCTCGTCCTTAAAAACTGATTTCAAAAGAACAGTAAGGGACGAGATTTTTTGTTATTACGACTATAATATAATATATCACCTGAACCATTTAATTATCCCTTATTTTGAAGAGTGCTGGCTTAAAATAAAAATGGTGGTTATATATGATTAATTTAAAATATTCTCTGGTAATTGAAGCTACTAAAGACCTCACTTTTTTTACTTTTTATTCCCCTAATGTTGAAGGTTTTACTGGTGTTGGCTATTCTATAGAGGATTGCATCTATCAGGACAGATGGGGAATGGAAGAATATTTAAATCTATTTAAGAGATAAGAGAAAAGAAATTTCCCATTCCTAAGGAAAACAAAAATCCTGAGATTGTTATTAGAAATGAATGTAAATCAAACATTGCAGTTGATTGAGATACAGTTTAAAAGATAATTGGTTTTGCTTCATAATGAGTAAAGGAAAAATCAAATGGAGATATTAAAATATCTTAAGAAACAAAGGGGAATCTCATTAAGACAATTGTCCAGATTGGCCGGTCTTACTTAAAATAAAATCTTCAGAATTTAGAACAGAGAACCGTCCTCTGTTTGGCCCTGTTTGGTAAAAAGCTGACCCAGTAGCAGAACCAAAATGATAATATTTGATAAAGTTAAAACAGAAGGAGGTGTATTTAATACGTGTATGTTGACAGATAATTGAACTGAAACAAAAAACATAAATTAAAGAAAGGAAGGTAAAAATTAAAGATGGATTATTTAGAGATAGCTAATAGTCCAGTGATGTGGGTTTGTTGTGCACCAGGGGTAATTATTGTTTTATTTGAAGCAATCAAATTTATGAGATTGTCCAGGAAAGCTGGGAAAGATATGGGTATAGATCCAGAGGTAATTACCCGTGGAGTAAGGGCGGCGGCAATTTCCTCCATTGGGCCTTCATTAGCAATTGTGATTGGTATGTTAGCTTTGATTGTTTGCATAGGTGCCCCTTTTGCCTGGTTTAGGTTGTCTTTTGTGGGTTCTGTAATGTATGAATTAATAGCCGCAAATTTTGCAGCTATGGGAGTAGGGACTGAATTAGGGGCTCCTGATTTTGGTCCTTTAGCCTTTTCTGCAGCTCTATGGGTTATGCCTTTAGGTGCTTTAGGATGGATGATTGTAGGAGCGGCACTTACCCATAAGTTAGAGTTTATTAGATTAAAGTTAGCTGGAGGTAAAATAGCCTTCTTACCAGTACTAACTTCCGCGGCAATGCTAGGCGTCTTTGCTAAAATGGGTTCTGGTGAGCTTATTGCTGGAGGAGGAAGAACTATAGCCTTTATAATTGGTCTGGTATGTATGATTGCTTTTCTTAGATTAGCAGATGCCATAAATAAAACATGGATAAAAGAATGGTCTTTAGGGTTCTCCATGTTGATAGGAATGTTTGTGGCAGCTGCTTTCTTTTAAAAATTGAGGAAAGGAGATTAAAAAATGGAAGTAGAAAATGTGTATGAAAAAGAATTTATACCTCAAGTAAAAAAATGGGGTCCCTTGCTTTTGATTATAGGTATGCCTCTCACCTTTATTCCAGCTATATATGTATGGTGGGCATATAACATAATTCCTTCAGGAAGTCAAATTATGGCCGGTTTTGGATTAACAGTAGCAGTTTTATGGGCTGTTTATATTGTGGAGCCGATTTCCTATTATCCGATTTTGGGTATGCCAGGTGTGTATATGATGTGTTTGGCGGGCAATATCTCTAATTTAAGATTACCCTGTGCAGCGGTAGCGCAAGAATCAGCCGGAGTAACTTTTGGCACCAAAGAAGGAAGTATTATTGCCACTTTAGCTATGAGCGTTTCTATGTTGGTTAGTACCATAATTATATTTTTGGGAGCTTTAGGAGCTGCGGCAGTTTTAAATCACTTGCCCCCTTTTGTACTCCATGCCTTTGATTATATTTTACCTGCTATATTTGGTGCTATATTTGGACAATTTTTAATAAAAGGATATCTGATTGGAATTATTGCTTTGGCTTTAGGTTTATTTTTTAATTATTACAAAGTACTTCCTGATTGGGCTGTGCTTTTAGTTTGTGTATTTGGAACAATTTTGATTTCACGAATTTTGTGGGAGAGAGGTATGTTAGGAAAAAAATCAGAAAATTAAGTATTTTAATATTAGTAATTCCTAAAGGAAAATCGAAGGGAAATAATTTAAGTGGAGGAGAAAAATGAAATTAGAAAAAAATGCTTTACATTATTTAGAAGAAAAAGGTAAATTATTACAGAAGATGGCTCAAGATATCTGGGAACATCCCCAATTAGGGGGACAGGAGACTTATGCGGTTAAATTAATTACGGAAGAGCTAACAAAGGCAGGTTTTACGATCGAGGAAAATATTGGAGGAATACCTACCGCCTTTGTTGCTTCTTGGGGAAAAGGAAGACCGATTATTGGTATTTTGGGGGAATATGATGCCTTGCCTGGTCTTTCGCAACAAGTTCTGTCTCAAAAGAAGCCAGTACAGGAAGGAGCCCCGGGACATGGCTGTGGTCATAATCTCCTAGGAGTTGCTAGTTTAGGGGCGGCCTTAGCTATAAAAGCGGCAATGGAAAAGGAAGGAATAAATGGTACTATTAGATATTATGGTTGTCCAGCAGAAGAAACCTTAATTGGTAAGGTTTTTATGGCTCGAGAAGGTGTTTTTAATGATTTAGATGTTGCCTTGACCTGGCATCCTATGAATCTAAATTTAGTTTGGGATTCTTCTTGTTTGGCTATGAATTCTTTTAAATTGAATTTTTATGGGAAATCTGCCCATGCTGCCGCAATGCCGCATATGGGTAGAAGTGCCTTGGATGGGGTAATGTTAACTGATGTAGGTATAAATTATTTAAGAGAACATATCATACCAGAAGCCCGGGTGCATGGCGTAATTACCAATGGTGGATTAGCTCCCAATGTAGTTCCTGATTATGCCCAGGCTTGGTATTTTGTTCGGGCTCCTCATAGAGAACAGGTAGAGGAAATTTATCAAAGGATTCTCAAGATTGCTGAAGGTGCTGCCTTAATGAGTGATACTAAATATGAGGTAGAATTTATAGCAGGCTGTTATGAATATTTACCCAATGAAACAATTGGAGAAGTTATGAGAGAAAAAATGGAAAAATTGGGTGCACCACAATTTACTTCAGAAGAAAAGAGATTTGCTCAAGAACTCGAATCTACTCTACCTCGCGAGATGGTGGAAGGAGCATTGAGAGGGTATGGCTTAACCCGAGAGGAAGGTGGTGGCTCTCTCTGCGATCGAATACTTAAAAGTAGTGGCCCTTATGGTAAAGGAAAAGTAATGCCTGGCTCAACAGATGTTGGTGATGTATCTTTCTTAGTTCCAACTGCTCAATTTATGACTGCTGGTATGCCAGTAGGAGTAGCAGCACATAGTTGGCAGAGCACTGCTTCTTTCGGTAGTTCAATAGGTGCCAAAGCAATGTTATTTGCTGCTAAAATATTAGCATTAACAGCGGCAGAATTAATTAATACACCAGAAGCTATAAACAAGGCTAAAGAAGAGCATAAACAAGTTACTAGGAATAAAGAATACAAATCTCCTTTGCCTAATGATCTTAAATCTAATTTATAAAAAGATATTTATCTTTAAAGAATAGATGTAATTAGAACTCCTTTGATTTTGATTATCAAATTATTTACTTGACTTTTTTATATCATACTAAAAAAGTAAGAAGAATACAGATAAAGTAAAACTAAGATATTAAAGACAGAAAATAAGAAGAAAACTCAAAAAACTAAAATGTTGAAAGTTTTTAATAAATAATGTTGAGAGAGGTGTGATGTTTTAAAAATAGGTAAGAGGGGTAAAACCTCTCTTACCTATTTTTACTTTATTATTAAGTTAATGAAAAATAAAATAGCTAAAATGACCGCAAATTTTTAAAATATTTTATTTAAAAGAAGGATTTTTTAAATATTATATAGTAGTATATATAAAATATACTATTAATATTAAACTAATTTTGATTATCGTGATTGAAAAAGTATACAAAGATAGGAGGTTGATAAATAATTAAAATTAATAGAAGATGATTATTTTAAAAAATTTGAAAAAAAGAAATAGGAAGGAAGTGATTAATTTGTCAATTAAGGAAATATTTAATAAAGTTGACGAAAAGGAAGATAGACTTATTGAAATTTTTAGAAATGTTATAGCTGTTGATACAACAGTACCGCCAGGTCTCAATTACGATAAACTGGTAGAATATCTGGAAAGTGAATTTAGAAAGTTAGAATTTTCTTGTGAGAGAGTTTTAGTGCCAGAAGAGGAGTGGAAACAGATACCTTATCCCTTAAAGGGGGATAGGATTAATCTAGTGGCAAAACAGGGAAAGACCGATAAGCCGCTTAGTATCTATGCCCATATGGATGTAGTTCCTATCGAAGAAGGTTGGGATGTAAATCCTTTTGCTGGAATAGTAAAAGATGATAAGATTTACGGACGAGGTGCTTCAGATATGAAAGGTAGTATCGCCAGCCTTCTTTTAGCTTTAGATGTTATTAAAGAACTAAATTTAGTTCCGCAATATGATCTTAATTGCCTTTTATGTACTGATGAGGAAATAGGCATGTATCCTGGCGTCTATTATTTAGCTAGAAAAGGATATATTCCAGAAGGACCCATAATTTGCATGGAAGGAATGCAAGATCCTTTAGATTGGCTTGCCTCCGCAGGATGTGTAGATGTCTCTATTAAGGTAAAAGGAAAGAGTTGTCATTCGGGTATGAATTTCTTAGGGGTTAATGCCATAGAGGAATCTATACCTATTTTAAATGAATTAATGAACTTAAAGAAGGAGGTTGAAAAAAGAGAATCAGAAGTTCCTGGTGCTGGTATTATGATGCCTAATGCTCCTTCAAATAAAATGACTCCTATGTTTAACATTGATATTATAAATGCTGGAAACAAGTCTAATATTGTACCATCTCTCTGTACTTTCATAATTAATAGAAGATACATTCCAGAGGAGAAATATGAAGATATTATTGAGGAAATTAAAAATGCAGTAGAGATTGGTAAGAAAAATAGTAAGGCTTTAGATGTTACCTTGAATTTCTCCCATATCTACCCAGCAATAAAAGTGAATGCGAGCAGTCCAAATGCCTTGAAAATGAAAGAGGCAGTAAAACTGGTGCAAGGTTATAAAGATGAAAATTTTATAGCAATGGGTTTATCGGGGTCAACTGATATGGCTTTTGTGCAGATGGTAACTGGCAATGAAGATATAATTTTTAGAGGCACAGGAAGATCCGATACTTGTTTCCATGCCAAAAATGAATTTGTCTATTTAAAAGATCTGAAGGCATTAGCGAAAGAATTAATATATTTCATAATTAAATAAAAAATAAATATAGTCAAGGAGAAAATAAAATGACTCAATTAGTAGCATTTTTAATAATTGTTGCAGCTGCAGCAGTGGGTGATTCACTATCTGTCAGAACAAAAGCCCGAATTCCATCGCTTTTAGTCATGATGCTCATATTTATGGTTGGGTTTTGGGGTATTTTCCCCAAAAATATTGTGGAGTTAAGTGGATTGGCAGCTATGGGTGCTTTAGCTAGCCCCATAATTGTAACCCATATGGGTACCCTTATGTCTTTTAAGCAAGTAGGAAACCAATGGAGGTCATTACTGGTAGGGCTTGGCGCTATCATTGGGGTAGGCATCATTGTATTTCCCATTTTTAGTGTGGTATATGGTAACCATATGGCCGTATCTGCTGCTGCTCCTATCTCAGGAGGTATAGTTGCTGCTATAATGGCTATGGATGCTATGAAGGCAGTAGGTAAACCTGAACTTCAAGTATTGGTCATGCTTTTTTTATGCCTCCAGGGTCTTATAGGTATGCCTATAGCGGCTAATTTGTTAAAGAAGGATGTAAAAAGAAATTGGAATAAAATTATAGAAACTCATAATAACAAAACTATTAAAAATTCAGATATAAATATCCCAGAGGAAAAGAAATTAATACCTCCCTTACCCAAAGGTTATCAAATTCCTTTTGTTCTTTTAGCAAAGTTAATTTTAATAGCTTTTTTAGCAGTTAGTACTGCGTCATTATTTAATAATGTGATTCATCCTTATATTATGACTCTTTTGTTTGGTTTACTGGCCTACTATTTAGGATTTTTGGAAGGTGATATCCTCTCCAAGGCGAATTGCCTACCTTTTCTTATGTTACTGTTGATAGCCTCAGTACTTCCCTCAATGACTTACGCTACTCCACAACTGGTAGCTTCAATGGTAGGACCCCTAATATTAGGTTTTGTCCTGGCCATTGCAGGAATAGGTATTATAAGTTTTATCGTAGGCAAGTTAGTGGGATTTAGTACTGAAATGGCTATCTCGGTAGGTTCTACTGCTCTATATGGATTTCCTGGAAATTATATGATCGTGCAAGAGATAGCGAGAACTGCTAGCGATAACCCTGAAGAACAAAAAGCCGTCCTTGATTATATTTTACCTCCTATGATTGTAGGAGGATATGCTACCGTCACTATAGGTTCAGTTTTATTGACTGGTGTACTTTTAAAATTTATTTAATAAATATTAAGAATATTAATAATAATATTTAAGGAATTAAGGAGAAATTGTTATGAAAGATAAAAAATTAGTTATTAAAGGTACCATAATAGACGGACTTAATAAGAAGGAGACATTAAAACAAGGAGTAATAGTAATAGAAGGTAAAACTATAAGCGATTTGGGCAAGGAAGGAGAAGTAAAAATTCCCGAAGGTGCAGAAGTTTATCAAGGGAAGACTATTATGCCAGGAATGATTGATTCTCATATTCATATTTGTTTAAATGGTGAACCTGGATTTCATCAATTAGTATTGGAATCTAATTTATATACCTACTCCATTAATGCAGTGGTTTATGCCAAAAGAACAATTGAAGCAGGTTTTACTACTGTAAGGGAGCTTGGCTCTCCCGGTTATCTCGGTATATCTTTAAGAGATGCAATAAGAAAAGGAATTATACCTGGTCCCAGGATATTAACTTCCGGGCAACCTTTATCGATTACTGGAGGACATGGAACTTTTTTACCTCCCTGGCTACATTCTGACTGTGATTTAGGTATGATTGCTGATGGAACTGAAGAAGTAAGAAAGGCCGTTAGGACTTTAATTGGCAGCGGGGTAGATTTAATAAAATTGTTAGCTACAGGCGGAGTTATGGATATAATAACTTCTCCCGGTGCCCAGAATTACAACCTGGATGAATTAAAAGTGGCTACACAAGAGGCTCATAAATTAGGAAAGAGAGTAGCTGCTCATGTAGAAGGGTTAAGTGGAGCCAAGGATTGTATTAGAGCAGGTATTGATACCTTAGATCATGGAATTGAATTGGATGATGAAGCTATTCAAATGATGATTGATAAAGGGACTTTTTTAGTCCCCACTCTTTTAGCACCTTATAATATTGGCGAGCATGGAGTAAAAGGTGGGATTCCTGAATTTGCGGTAAAGAAAAATCTGGAAGTTATAAAAAAACATACTCAAAGTTTTCAAAAAGCATACCAGGCCGGAGTGAAAATTGCTATGGGTACTGATATGGGGACACCTTTTAGTAGACATGGGGAAAATGCTAAAGAATTAGAGCTTATGGTTAATAATAGTATGAGTCCTATGGAAGTGATTATGGCTACTACCAGAGTAGCTAGTGAGGCACTTGGTCTAGAAAGCAAAATTGGAACTTTAGAAAAAGGCAAACTAGCTGATTTGATTATCTTAGATGGAGACCCATTAGCAGATATAACTCTTCTCCAGAGGAAAGAATTGATTAAATTAGTAATGAAAGAAGGAGAAATAATCGTTCAAAGATAAAATATAGCCTTTAAATGTTTTTATTAATATCTATCAGCTACTTCTCAAAAGTTAAAAAGACTAATACAAGATTATTCAAGAGGAAGGAATTACCCTTGAATATCACTGAATTAAAACAAAGTCAATATTTATTAATTACTTGAATATCTTGTTTATCAAACAAGATAGATTTTCTTAAAAAGATATTTTCTTTGAGAGGTTTCAGGGGATACCTCCTCTGACTATCTTGTCTTTAATGTTTTTAAAATAAATCCATATACTTATGTTTTTTAATTGAATATGAATAAAAGTAAAAAATTATAGATAGTGTAAAATTTTAGTAGGTGTTTTTAAGAAATTAACTTGCCAATAGGTCAACAAAAAAGGTAGACTTACCTCAGAAACAAAACTAAAGAAAAAGAAGAGACCTTCTTTTTCTAATTAAGGATGTAAATTATAAAAAAATTTGACAGAA
>DKFO01000055.1 GCA_002452835.1 Candidatus Atribacteria bacterium UBA6794
CTCTCCCTTCTAAGGGAGAGGTTTAGAGTAAGAGGGTTAGTATATTGATATTATTTATTTTATTTATTTAAGATAAGTGTTTTTTAAGAATATCGAAATTGCTAGGCAATTGCGATATTCAAGGGGAATCCTTCCCCTTGAGATCCCCTAAATCAAAATCAAAATATATTGTTCCTTATTGAAGAAATGATACTTATATTATATTATTTTGTAGTATCGAAATTATTGAAATTCCGATACTGCAAAATATTAAGAAAAAACTTTTATCATGCCAAAGAAATCCAAAAATTTTCTGTTAGGAATAGGGAATACTCTTCGAGGTGATGATGGTGCTGGCTCATTTGTTGCTCAACATTTCCAGCACCGTCACTGGATAGTAATAGATGGAAAATCGGCACCAGAAAATTTCACCTCTATTTTCAAAAATAGCCATCCTAAGTTACTTATTATAGTCGATGCTGCTGAAATGAATCTTGCTGCTGGTAGTATAAGATTAATTCCTTTGGACAAGGTTGTTAGCCTTCAGTTATCAACTCATTCTATCTCTCTTTCTTATTTAATTCAATATCTAACTCCCTACTGTCAAGAAATTATATTAATAGGTATTCAACCTCTTTCTACCAGGATTGGTGAGAGTTTAAGTGAGCCAGTCTTAAAAGCATGTTATTTACTCATTGATTTACTAAAAAAGAATCAGCTAAAAAGTATTCCTACCTTAAACTGATTCTCTTTCTCGGTCATTTTCTATTAATTTAAAACTATATCACTCTATTTGACAATCATTTCTGAGTCAAAGCGATCTTCATTTGCTAATAAAAAATCTCCAGACATACTCAGACAATTGACTGGACAAATATCATTGCATTGTGAGCAAAAGATACAACGGTCAATTCTGATCTTTATCTTTTTTTCTTCAGCAAGAAAATCAATGGCTCGGGATGGACATACCCGAATACATAAACGGCATCCAATACATTTTTCCCGATCATAAGTTATTTTCCCTCTAAATTTTTCTGGTACTGTTACTGGTGAATTAATCTTTGCTTTACCTTCTTGTACCTTCTTAATAAGTTCCGTCACTGTTGTTTCACTTGGATAATACTTTACCGGGAAACAATTAGTTGCTGGCCTATGAAAAAGTTGTTTGATTAACTCTAGCACCATTGGTGTTGGCATTTACTATCACCTCATATCATGTAATGTTACAATAATATATTCAAGGGGAAGTATTCCCCTTGACAACCCCTTAAAGAAAATACAATTCTAAGAAATTCTATCTTGTTTCATAAACAAGATATTCAAGGGGGCTCCGCCCCCTAAAACCCCTGAATTATCAGTATTGAGTATATAGTATTTAGTATATAGTTTAAAAGTTAGTTAAAAAATAAAGAAAAATTCCTTTTAAAAAAAGCTATCTTGTTTTAGCAACAAGATAATCAAGGTGGAAAATTCCCTTCTTAAGAGGGGTATCCCGAAGGGACGGGGCGTTACCCTTGACAACCCCTGAAATAACTTCCGACTAGCAACTGTATTTAAACAATATACGTTATACGTAATGCGATATACCATATTCACCCTCACCCTTACCTCTCCCTTCTAAGGGAGAGGATTAGAGTAAGGGCATAACATATTTACACTATTCCTAATTTGGAGTAAAGATGTTTAGTAATATTTAAATTTCAAAGAAATTTTGATACTAGATAATATAATCCATTGCGATGAATAATAAACCAAGCAAGCCTATTGCCGAAAGAAATATCAAGTATACCACTGAGGCCTGATCAATTTTTAAACGAGCTACAGCAACTCGAATAAAGGTAGCCTCAAAGAATATTACCACAATCAATTTAACAAAAAAGAATAAGGTATCTATAACGGATGCTAAGGCACCACTTAAAGAAAATAATGGTGCTATATTATAAGGGAAAAATAAAGCCACAGTTAAAGCTGCCATTACCACCATTTTTACCGCATTAGTAAGCTGAAATAAGGCTAAATTTCTCCCAGAATACTCTACTAAGACGCCCCCAGCCAACTCAGTTTCTGCCTCAGGAATGTCAAAAGGAACAATTGATAACTCTGCCGGTGTCACTATAACCAGGGTAAAAAGTAAAAGTAAAGCACCAATAAAACCTAAAGGACCAACTAAACCCCAGATAGGATTAGCACTTAAAGCAGCCAAGGAAAATACCTTTAATCCTGGATAAGCCAAATTTAATCTCCAACCCAAAGTAATAATAATGGTAACCAAAGGTAATTCATAACTCATCATCAATACCATCTCTCTTTGTGCTCCAATACTGGCATAAGTAGATCCAGAGGAAAAACCTCCGGCTACCAGCGCAATTGCTGGTATGGCCAGTAGATAGGCAATCAATATCAAATCTCCAGAATTTCCCAATAAAGCCGGTATTGGTCCAAAAGGAATATAAAATAAAATGCTAATTGTTGATACCAGAGCAAGAATTGGTGCACCATTAAAAATCCAAGGAACAGCATTATCAGGAACAATATTCTCCTTGATCATCAATTTGAAGAAATCAAGAAAAGGTTGCCTGATAGGAGGTCCAACTCGGGATTGCATCATAGCTGCTAACTTTCGATCAATACCCTTACAAAACAGTCCTAAAACTATGCCAAATATAGCAATGACCAGAGCAGCAAAGATTTTGAGCACAAAAATTATGATACTGCCTCCACTCATTTTAACATCCTCCTGGTTTTTTCAATACTTAACTGTCTAAGCTCTTCCCTTGTTAACACTTGCTGTTTATAAGTTTCAGAATCGGTAAGGGTAACTCTATCCATACAACCAATGCAAGGATCAATAGAAGCAATGACAATAGGAATATCTGCTACCTCCTGATTCTGTAACATAGGTACCCAGGACATCAAATTGTTATAGGTTGGTGCCCTTGCTTTCCAAACTTCCGGATTTTCTAATTCATTTAATTTCACATAGTGAATTACTTCACCCCTTGGAGCCTCATGCCTACCTACACCCTCTCCTTTTGCCTTCTTTAAGTTAGCCAGTAGTTTGGCAATCTTTGGCTCGGATAGAATCTCCCCTTCAGGCAAATGATTAAGGCAATACTCCACTATCTGGACTGATTGCAGAACTTCCAACACTCTCACAATAATACGATCATAAACATCACCATTTACCTCACCAGTATGTATATCAGGAGTAATTGCCTTGATATCCAGGTCAGCATAGGCAGAATAGGGTTGATCCTGTCTAACATCCTTTTTTACCCCTGATGCTCTGGTAGTGGGGCCTACGCTTGCTAACCTCAAAGCATCCTCATAAGTTAACACACCAACGTTTTTAGTTCTTACCGCTATACTGGGATCGTCGAGAAAAACGTCTTCTAATTTCTGATAAACATCTTTATAATATTCTATTGTTTTTCTAATTCTGGGAATCTGTTGCTCAGTAATATCCCTTCTCACTCCCCCAATCATAAACATTCCATAATTAACACGATTACCAGTAATTATTTCTAACAAATCCATTACCTCTTCTCTTACTTTCCAGGAGAGATATAAAACTGAATCAAAACCTAACTCATGAGCAGCAACCCCTGCCCATAAAATATGAGAATGAATTCTTTCCAATTCCGCAATTATTACTCTGATATATTCAGCCCTTGGTGGTACTTCTATGCCAGCAGCATTTTCCACTGCCCGGCAAAAAGCAAAGGGATGAGAAGCAGAACAAATTCCACAAATTCTTTCCGCTAGATAAATAATCTGTACTATATTCCTATTCCTTCCCATAAATTCAATCCCTCGATGATTATCTCCGGGGGCTAAATCTACTGATTGAATTCTTTCACCAGCTATTTCAAAATTGAAAGTCATTGGCTCTTCTAAGGAGGGATGTATAGGACCAATTGGTACTTTATAAGCAGTAGATTTACTCAATTTTTATCACCTTCACTTTCCTGTTGAACTAATTCGTCTAAACCTTTTTGACCCTTTCGTAAAGGGAAGATATCTTTGGGAAAGTCATAGGGCAAAAAGATATTATGCATATCCGGGAGGCCTACAAATTCAACTCCCAACATCTCCTTAATTTCTCTTTCAGTGGTTTGAGCTCCCGGAATCAAATCAGAAATACTTCTAATGGAAGGATTTTCCCTATCTAAACTAACTTTTACATTAAGGGATATTTCTTTAAATTTTTCTCCATAAAAAATGGAAAACAGATAAATTAAATCAATTGATTGACCAGTATCATTTCCAGCAATGATGGCTATGTGAGGATATTGTAAATTCATTAACAACTTTACGGTATCCCTGAATTTTTCTCTTTTTACCTCTATCCAAATATTATGAAATTCTTCCTGCTTAACTCCAGCTTTTTTAGAATCAATACGGCTATCTAAAATAGATTCTGGCAAATTTTCTTTTAAATAAGATAATAAACCTTCAGGATTATAATATTCCATATTATTATCACCTGACCTTCTCATTTTATTCATGCCTTAACCTCTTCTATTTTTTGCTCAACTTCCTTACCAGATAATCCTCTCAATCTCTCCAGTTTTAGCCAGGCCTTTAACACACCATTAATGATTCCTTCCGGCCTTGCTGGGCAACCGGGAACATAGACATCCACAGGAATGTGTTTGTCAACAGGTCCTACTATATTATAAGAATCATAAAAGACGCCACCACTTGTCCCACATGTACCTACCACGATAACAGCTTTGGGGTCAGGAGTCTGTTCATATATTAGTTTTAATCTTGGTAACATCTTTCTATTAACGGGACCAGTGATAAGTAGTACATCGGCATGTTTCGGACTTCCCACCAGCTTGATACCAAATCTTTCTACATCATACCTTGGTGTTAATAAGGCGACAATTTCAATATCACATCCATTACAGGAACCAGTATTCAGATGGAATACCCACAAAGAACGATCTAAATATTTATCTAATTTCATTGCTCAACTCACTCCTACTATGATAAAGATAATAGCCATAACCAAAACAACCCATCCACTGTAATCATTAATATTACCGGTATGTATATTAACTAAAGGTTGATAATAGTGTTTCAATGCTTCGGTAAATCCCCAGTAGATATGACTGGCACCAACATGAGAATCTTCTTTGGTCAGCTCAGGATTACCGGAAAGAAATGGTTTAGTCTGATTGGTATTTTTTTTATATTCCTCTTTCCCTTTATTTCGTAACCATAAAACGCCAATTCCAATGATTACTGTAATTATTACCCAGATAATTGCCTGCCAATAACCACTTCCTGTTTCTAATAAGCCTATACTCATATTACATTCCTCCCAATATCGCGGAAGTATAATTTACTTGATTAATTAAAGCCATAACTGCCGGGTGGACCAAATTGTCTACAATGACATCAGGGAATAATCCAAAAAACACAATAATACAGGCTAAGGTAGCCATGGCCACTACCATACTTTTGGGTACTTCCTCTACTTTCTGATATTGCTCCAGCTTTGGTCCTAAAAAAGCACTATGGAATACCTTTACAAAAGAAGCTAAGGTTAAAATACTAACTAACATAGCAATAATCGATAACAACGGATTAAATTGATAAACTGACTCATAGATAATCAGCTTGGAAGCAAAACCATTAAAGGGTGGAATACCAGCAATGGCAGCTGCCCCAATTATGAAAAATACAGTAGTGTAACTCATATTGTGAGCTAAACCACCCATCTTATTTAAGTCTCTGGTCCCTGTCCTGTAGAATAAGGCACCTGCCGTTAAAAATAAGAGACCCTTATACATGGCATGGTTCATGATATGGAAGATTCCCCCTTCCATTGCCTTTATCCCAAAACTTTCTAAAGCTACCGGGTTTGCTAAAACAGCTAACCCTACTCCTACCCCTAAAAGCATATAACCAGTCTGAGAAATAGCGTGATAAGCCATTAATCTTTTAATATCTTTTTGAATAATAGCCATGGTTACTCCTATAAACATGGAAAGCACTCCCAGAATAATAATAATCCAACCTATGACTACTGTATTTAGGGTAATGTTATAGAGAGAAAAAGTTACCCTGAAAAGGGCGTATAAACTGGCTTGGCTGGCAGCAACTAAGATCATAGTTATAGGGGCAGGTGCTTCCGAATAGGCATCTGGGGTCCACATATGCATGGGAACTGATCCTGCTTTCATAGCCAGAACAGTTACCAGAAGTATTAAGGCAATTTTATCCAGTTGAGTAAATTGCATAACACTGGCAATAGTTGCCATATTAAGAACATCATACTGTCCGTAAAATAATCCTACCGCAAATAGAACCATTAAGGCAGCTATAGAACTAACCACCATATATTTAAAACCAGCTTCGGCCGGCTCTCCAGAAAGATTACTCCGAAAAGCAATAAGAGCTACCGAAGCAATAGAGGCAATTTCCAGAAAGACAAAAAAGTTAAAAATATCTCCAGTAAATTCCATACCATACATTGCTGTTGTTAATAAAAGTAGGAGGGTATAATATTTTTCCAGTCCACTATGTTGCTCCATAAAGGAGATAGAATAAACAGCTCCCAAAAAAGAGACTACAGCAGTAATAATACCCATAAAAATTCCCATACCATCAATTTGAAAGATGATTCGTATGGGGACAGTATAACCGGAAGGGAGAGTTAATCCTGGTTCACTTCCCCCAAAAACATAAATGAGAGGACCATTAGAAAGTATATGATTAGCCATTAGCAAAGTCATCAGCAGGGAAAGTCCCAGGATAATAGATACAAACCAACCCAGTCCTTTGCTGCGATTAAAACGACCTATAATTGGTACTAAAAATGCTGCTAATAGAGGTAAGGCTATTACCAAAGCAGGTGCATGGGTCAAAATACCGCTCATCCTCTTAACCTCCTTACTTCATCACTATTTAAGGTGCCATATTTTTTATATATAATCATAGCAATAGAAAGAATCAAGGCAGTTGTAGCCACACCTATCACAATACTGGTCAGGGTTAAAGCCTGAGGAGTAGGAAGTACCATTGGAACCCCCTCCGGAGCCTGTGTGTATATCGGTGCTACCGCTCCTTTCCTGTAACCAAGAGTAATGAGAAATAAATTGGTGCCATTTTCAATTAAGGTGATCCCAATAGCAATTTTAATCAGATTTTTCTTAAAAATTAGAGTATAAATACCTAATCCAAGTAAAATTACTACCGCTACAAAAGGAAAGTTTCCAATCATATTACTACTTCTCCTTCTTTTCGATAGTTTCGGAAGCCTGAGACATGGTAAGTACAATTACTCCCAATGCTGCCAATACTTCTATACCAACTGCAATATTCATAGCTGTTACAGTACCACCAGTGTTAAGGTTACCTGGATTTACACCAATGGTAGCAGAAGAACCGAATAAACTTCCACTATTAGACAGAAAATTATAAAAAAAAGTGGCGCCTAAACCAAAAAAAGCAAAGCAAATAAAAATAACTAATCCAGTACTTTCTAATAAAGAAAGAAGGTCTTTTTGTAAAAAGTCTTGAGTTTTCTGATTACCATAGGTCACAACTAATAAAGCGAATGCTGAAGCAACCACTGACCCACCCTGAAAACCTCCTCCTGGAGTGAGATGTCCGTGTGCTATGACATAAAATCCATAAACCATAATGAAGACGTAAATCAGAGTGGTCATAGTTCTAACAATACGAGACATTTCTTCTTTCATTTAGCCACCTCCCGAAACAATGCCACAATACCAACCACCGCTGTAAATAAAACAGTTGCTTCTCCTAAGGTATCAAAACCACGGTAATCAAAAACTATGGTGGTTACCACATTGTTTGCACCTGTTTCAGCCTGGGCGTTTTCAATGTAATAATCATCCATCTCACTAAAACTTGGCTCTCCAAAAGGTCTCATCCCAAATGCAGATAGAAGTAGAAAAGCTACAAAAAATAGAAAGGCAAAACCAAATACTGATTTTTTCATAATCTCACCTCTTACTTTTTAGTTGCTCTGATAGCAAAAATAAAAATTGCCATAGTCAAGGCTGCTCCAATTCCAGCTTCAGCTATCGCCACATCAGGCGCATGTAACAAATAGAATTCTAAGGATAGAAGAAGGCTGGCAGCGGCTAAGGCGATAACTGAGGGTAATAAATCTTTTAAAACAACAGCTAAAAAGGCAGCAATTAACATAACCACCAGGACAACTATATGAGCAAAACTTAACCAGGAACTCATTTTAAATTTGCCTCCTTTAACTCATCAATAACTGCTTGTTTGGGCATAACTCCACTTCTATGAGCTGCCCGGGCAATGGCATGGGCTCCGGTAGGGTTGGTTATAATTATACAGATCAGTGCTACAATGGTATGCAATGCTAAAACACCATATTTGGAATCACCACTGGCTCCCCACAAATAAAAGCCAAAAACAATGACTGATAATGAAGTAAATATGGAACCAAAAGTGGTGCATTTGGTAGCAGCATGTAATCTGGTATAGACGTCTGGAAATCGCATCAATCCAATAGAGCCTAATCCATTGAAAAATATTCCAATTGATAACAATATAACTAATAGAACTGTCACCTGTTTTTTGCCCTCCTCTCAATATATTTTGCAATATATAGGGTAGCAATATATGATAATAAGGCATATACAATTGCTACATCAATGTATATCACCTCTTCAAATGCAGCACCAAATAATATCATTCCAGCAACAACTAAGGTATTAATAGTATCCAGGGCCACTACCCGATCAGGAACAGTTGGACCGGCAATAAGACGAAACAAAGAAATCAACATAAATAGTATTAATAATACACCGGGAACTAAAAAAATATTCAATAACTGATTCATTCCGCAATCCTCCTAGCCCATATAGGGAAGCTTCCACAGATATCTTCTATAGTAGGTTTCAAATTAGTAACATTAATCCAATGGATATACAGGTCATTATTCTTTTCATCAATATCTACACTAAGTGTGCCGGGTGTGAGAGTAATAGAATTTGCCAGTAAGGTTATAGCTGCATCATTCTTTAAATTGGGAGATATTTTGACAATTCCAGGATTAATTTTTCCGGTAATTACCCGATAGGCAACATCAATATTTGCCTTGGCCATAGCGAAAAAAAAGGGGCCAACTAAATAACCCAAAAAAATAACCCACCTTAGTGGGTTTAAGAGATGGTAACTTTTTTTCTGAAACAGTACCCTGGAGGCCATTGCTGCCACAATAAGGGAAATAATTAAAGCAGCAATAATTTCATAATTACTCCACAATCCCAGAATCTCTCCCTGGCTGGCAGTTAAGAATAAATAAGCAACAAAACTCAGCAGAAAAGTAACAATAAAAGAGACCATTACATCACCTCACTATTATATAAGTAAGTATATTTCTTCTATTGACTACTATAAGTAAATTTAAATGGAAGTAGTCTTTCTCCTAAAAACCACAATATTCCAAAACACAGTCAAAAGTATAACATATTTTACTCAATTAATGCAATTTCTTTAGCAAAAATTTTATTTATTACTAACATAACAGTTCTATATCCTGGACAAATAATTCATCTCCACTGACTATTTGAATATTATGACTGTTACAAAAAGGACATTGGAATACATTTTTATCTATTTTAAATTTTCTCTGACAATCTTGACATCTTCCTTCTAAAGGAGAATGGGTAATATTAATGGTAGCATTTTCTGCTAAAGTAGATTGAGATAATTGATAAAAAGAATCAACTAAAAGGTCTTCATTTATCATAGTAAACTGGCCAATAACAATATTTATGGTTTTTATCTTATACTTTTTCCCATCTTTATTAGCATTATGGAGAACAATATCTAATAAATTTTTGGCAACAGATCTTTCATGCATCTCAACAAGATATTCAAGGGGAATCCTTCCCCTTGAGAACCCCTTATTATCACGCCGAGTAGAGCAGTGGCGTAGTGACCTTAGGCTCTCCTTGGCTGTATCCACCGTTTCCAGTTTCGTGCCCGTTTAGGTTCACCATAACCCTATCTCCACCGCCCCCTCTAAAATTCCGTGCGTAGGCATTTCGCTCTACACGGCTTCAAACGATAATTCTTCTCAACGCCTTCCTGGTTAAGCCAGTTTACCTTGAGTATATCCACTCCAGTTTTGTTACCATCTTTAGTCCAGTTCTGAGCCTGGAAGATGTGACCCTGGGTAGAACTTATCGTCCAGAGCCCCTTCACTCCATTTCCATTACAGAAACTTCACAGCTACTATGGGCTCATCCGAGAATCCTATTCGCCTGCTGAACTTCATTCTTTTAAACTTATATCAGCAGCCCTTATTGAATAGGACTTTCCCAACTTTGATATCTGACCTTTTCTTAAGACGCCTTGACCCGTTATCCGCAGGAGCACCTGATTCTATATCCGTTTATATTGAATCAGATGTACCAGCCTTCCCTAGGTGAGGATTAGGTCGGCCTCCTGAACTTCCTTGCAAAACGACTTCACGCAAGAGGGTTATTTCGGTTTGCAGTCTTCGCTTTATGCTAAGGCTTCCCAGATTGATAGACCACTGAGTCATTCCCACTTCAAAGAGCAGTCTGGCCGTTTACTTCCGAGCTTTCATACTGTCTGTTACCATCCAGCATGTCGGATATATCTACTTGGCCGAAACGGATAAATTACCAAGACGGGACTTTCACCCGTTAGGTCAAATATTTTGTTGGCTGCGACCTCACCTTCCCTCTCCCTTCTAAGGGAGAGGTTTAGAGTAAGAGGGTTAGTATTATTGATATTATTTTTTTTATTTATTTAAAATAAGTGTTTTTTTAAGAATATCGAAATTGCTAGGCAATTGCGATATTCAAGGGGAATCCTTCCCCTTGAGAACCCTTGAATTAACATCAACCTATAATGTTTATTATTCTTTTTGATATTTTATCTTCTATATTTTGTCTTGGTATTTTTAAAGAGTATTTTATAGTATCAGAATTTTTTTCGAAATTTCGATACTATAAAATAAATAAGGGGCTTTTAAAACCCCTCTAATTATTTATGAAAAAAAGCAAGCTTATTACATTATATTCCATAATTATATAATATCTTTCTGGTGCCGGGAGGGGGATTTGAACCCCCACAAGCATTATGCCCACCAGCCCCTCAAGCTGGCGCGTCTACCTATTCCGCCATCCCGGCATTTTTAATTAGTATATAGTATATCGTATTACGTATAACGTTTAATAAATCGTTAGTATTTAGTCGTTGGTTATTGGTTCAATATTTTTCAAACAAAGTTTTAAAGGAAAATTTTCCCATTTTTAGGAATCCCTGAATTAACAGCAATTTAATATTTATTAATTCTCTTTAAATAGCTTATTTTTGATATTTTTTAAATAAATCCTTATTCTGAAATTATTCTTTATAATATTAAATTTCTTTGAAATTCCGATATTAATAAACACCAAATACCAATGACTAACTATATATTTTTACGTTATACGATATACGTTATACGTTATACTAAATTAATTGAATTAATTTACTATTTTCAATCTTACCAGGTATTCGTCCTCTCTTAGCAATAGGTTTTCCTTCCACTTCTTTAATATCAAGAGTCATGTCTATTGGTGAGGCATCACTGATGTAGCTACCTACTCCAAAAGAATCAACTGATTCTTTGCTGAGTAAAGCAATCCTCTCCGGGGTTACCCCTCCTGAAACAAATATCTTAATTTGAGAAAAGCATGCTTGGTCTAAGCGCGCTCTTACTTCTTTAACCAAATCAGGAGTAACTCCACCTCTTTCACTGGGAGTATCAAGGCGAACACCCAGCAGATTTCTACCCAAAGCTTTAGCCACTCTAAGCGACTCTTCTGCTTCATCTTTAAAGGTATCTATCAAAATTATTCGGGGTACCTCAGGAGAGAAACATTCATGATAGGCTTTTGCCGCCTTTACGGTATCTCCGGTAATGATAATTACGGTATGAGGTATAGTGCCTTGAGGTTCCAGACCCATCAATTTAGCACCCAGGATACAACTTGCCCCATCCACCCCTCCAATAAGAGCAGCCCTTTCCATAACTGGAGCAACAGCCGGATGAATATGTCGGGAACCAAAACAGATAATTCTTTTACCACGTGCAACGTCGCGACATTCCCGGGCCGCAGTCGCCCAAGCTGAACTACTGGCCAGGATTCCCAAAATTACCGTTTCATAAACACCAAATTCATTATAGGGACCCTCTATTCTCATTACCGTTTCTTTAGGCTGAAATGATTCCCCCTCTGGCAGTGACCAGAGTCGAATATTTTTCTCTTTTAACAAATTATAGGTTTCCTGAACACCAGCAAAAATACCTGCTTGCCTGGCAAATATCTCGGCAGTAACTTCGGTAGCATCCAATTTTAAATAGTTAAGAATTTCTAAAGCCCTTATAAAATAAATATCAGTAGTTAACCCTTTTTCTATCTCCTCGTGATTAGCAGAAAAAAGTTTTCGGTCAGGATCAATCTGGTAATGTTTTATTTGCTCAGTGGAATATATTTCTTGCTTTGCCTTCATCTGATACCCTTTTCTTTCTTGTTTACTGTTACTTAATAGATACTAATCATGATGGAAGAAATCATAAACAAAATGGCAATAGCTGTGGTTATTTTGAGTAAAAGTGCTTCTTTCCCTTTTCTACCTCTATGGTCAGCAAAGGTGCCACCACCAAATATTCCCCCTCCAGGGCTTGCCTTTCTAGTTTGGAATAATACCACTGCTATAAGCACTATACTTATGGTAATCTGTATCCACATCAGCCAGGTGGGCATGGTCAATTTTCTCCTTTATTTTTTATATATATCATTAAAATTGGTAATACTTATCTTATCTCTTTCCCCTCTCCTTGCCAAGGAGGATGAGAGTGAAGATATTACAAGATATTCAAGGGGCTCCGCCCCCTGAAACCCCCAAAGAAAAATACAATTCCAAGAAACTCTATCTTGTTTTGCAAACAAGATATTCAAGGGGAATCCTTCCCCTTGAGAACCCCTGAAAGAACTTCCGACTAGCAACTGTAGTTAAACGATATACGTTATACGTAATACGGTATACCATATTCACCCTCACCTTTCCTCTCCCTTCTAAGGGAGAGGATTAGAGAGATAGTGTAAAAATATAAAATATATTGTTTCTTATCTAAANNTTTATAGTATCAGAATTTTTATGAAATTCCGATACTATAAAATACTAATATGCTTATGCATAATAACATATTTATATTAGGTCTTCAAGTTAGTGTTATTATATTTATTTATTTTTTAAAATTGGTTGTTAAATTTCACCAATTGAGAAAAGGTTACAGCTTGTAAGCTGGCTCCACCTACCAGAGCACCATCAATATCAGACTCAGCCATCATTGATTTAATATTTTCTGGGTTAACACTCCCCCCATATAAAATTCTCATTTCCTCAGCAATCTTATTATCATATTCATTTTTTATTAGTTCCCTAATGTATTTAATCATTTCATTGGCATCGCTGGGCGTGGCAGATTTACCGGTACCAATAGCCCAGATAGGTTCATAAGCAAACACTACTTTTTCGGTATCTGGGGTTTTCAAAATAGAAAAAATTGCTTCTAATTCTTCTCTCACAATCTCCTCTGCTTTCCCTGATTCTCTCTCCTCTAATTTTTCTCCCACACAGACGATTGGTTTGATGCCATAAGCAAGAGCCTGGCGTACTTTTTTAGCAACTTCTTGAGAAGTTTCCTGGAAATATTCTCTTCTTTCTGAATGACCCAGGATAACATAAGAACAGCCAATATTTTGTAACATCCTGGCTGATATTTCTCCGGTGTAAGGGCCTTCATTCTGAAAATAAACATTTTGAGCCCCTAAGAAAATATTACTACCTTCAATTAGTTCTCTAGCCACCCATAGCGAGGTAAAGGGTGGACAGATAACTACCTCTGTTTCCTGGTATCCTTTAATAAGGTCAAGCAGATCCTTTATCAAGGCAATACTCTCAGTAACGGTCTTATTCATCTTCCAATTTCCGACAATTAAAGGTTTTCGCATCAAAACTCCTTTTGCACTATTTAATATTTATTATTTTCTGTGCTAGCTATCCTTTGCTATCCTTTATCATAAATTTTCTTCCTATCTCAGCTAATACTTTACCAGAGACTATTCTCATCTCATCTTTATAGTAGTGGAAGTACCATTTATTAAACTATTTGGTAATATATTTAACTAAATCTACCACTCTGCAGGAGTAACCCCATTCATTATCATACCAGGAGACAACCTTTGCCATATTACCATCTACCACCATGGTTGATAAACCATCCACAATAGAAGAATGAGAATTACCATTATAATCACGAGAAACCAGTGGTAGTTCATTGTAATCTAAAATACCCTTCAGATATCCTCGAGCAGCATTTAGGAGAGATTGGTTAATCTCTTCTACTGTTACTTCTTTTTTGAGCCATACTGCCAAATCGACCACCGAAACATTGGGCGTAGGCACCCTAAAAGCCATTCCATTTAACTTTCCCTTCAATTCAGGGATGACCAGGGTAACCGCTTTTGCTGCTCCGGTAGTAGTGGGAACCATAGAAAGCCCCGCTGCTCTAGCCCGTCGTAAATCGCCTTTATGAGGAGCATCTAACAGCATTTGATCAGAAGTATAAGAATGAATAGTGGACATAATTCCCTTTTCAACGCCAAAGGTATCATGAAGAACTTTCACTACTGGCGCCAAACAATTGGTAGTACAGGAAGCATTGGAGATAATATGGTGTTCTGAATCTCGATAATCTTTTTCATTAACACCAAGAACAATAGTAATATCCTCTCCCTTAGCTGGTGCAGTTATAATGACTTTCCTGGCCCCAGCTGATAAGTGTTTGGTGACACTTTCCCTATCCCGGAATAATCCTGTTGATTCAATGACCACTTCAACTCCTAATTCATTCCAGGGCAAATCAGCTGGATCTTTGATTTTCAGCACCTTTATTTCTCTTCCAGCAACTTTAATTACCTCACCACTAACTTCAACATCCTCCTTCAAAATGCCATGTACCGAGTCATATTTTAAAAGATGTGCTAAAGTCTGGGCATCAGTGATATCATTAACTGCTACAAAATCAATATCTCGATCGCTAATGGCAGCCCGAAATACATTTCTACCAATTCTACCAAAACCGTTTATTCCTACTTTAATACTCATAATTTTTCTCCTTCTTTTTTCTAATCTTCTTTCCTATTACTCTTATTAACAGTACTTTCCCCCCCATTTTTTGCTCTTTTTTCGCTATCTTTTTATATTTCCTGCGAAACTTTGCAGAAGGTATCTCCATCAATTGACGATATTTAGTTATTGTTCTTCTTGCTAACTGAATATTTTCTCTTTCCTGTAAAACTGTTGCCAGTTTTTGATCAGAGTAGGGGTGATAATTATTCTCTGACTCAATATAATGCTTTATTAAGTCTTTTATTTTTTCATTGGAGACAACTTCATCATTTTCCTGGAGCAAACCTTTAGAAAAAAAGTAGCTCATATCATAAAAACCTCTCGGTAACTGAACCTTTTTAGTTTTAATAGCCCTGCAGATAGTAGATTTATGTAAATCCAGATGATCAGCTACCACCTCTAAAGACAATGGTTTAAGATAGGCCACTCCTTTGTCCAGAAATTCTTTCTGATAATCAATTATAAATCTGGTGATATTAAGAACAGTATTTCTTCTCTGTTCTATACATCTTATAATCCACTGGGCTGAGTTCATCTTCTTCTTTAAATATTCCACCGTTTCTTGCTCTTCCTGCTCCTTTTTGGGAGATATATTCTCCCCTTGATTATATTTTAGAAACAATTTTTCATAATAAGAACTAATTTTAACTTCCGGTAGAAAGTTCCTATTCTCTATAATTTCATAGCGATCATTAACTTTTTTCACAATAATATCAGGAATTAAAAAATTTAGCACCTCATCTTGCTGGAAAATTCTACCAGGCTTGGGATCAAAATTTTTTACCAGTACCTCTAAAAAGTGTTGTATTTCGTAATATGATAATTTAAGTTCTCTGCTAATATCTTTAAATTCTTTTTGTGATAATTGCTCTAAATGAAATAATATTAATTTTTTTAAAATTTCTTTTTCCGGTAAATTTAAATGTTTTAGTTGAAGTAATAGACACTCCTTCAGGTTTCTTGCTCCTAAACCAGGTCTAGAGCAATTTTGAATCATAGCCAGAATCTGTCTTACCTTTTTTTCTGGTACGTTCAAATCTTGGGCAGCTTCTGCACAGCTAATAACTAAATAGCCATTGTTATCTATGTTGCCAATCAAATATTCTCCAATCTTAAAATCAAGATTATCTTTAGCAACCATTCTAAAGCACCACAAGAGATGTTCAGCTAAGGTTGTTTTTTGAAAAACAGTATTCTGAAATTTTACTTCTTGGTCTATAGTTTGAGCATTACTATTTATAAAATCTTTCTCGCTGGACAAAAAAGTCCATAAAGATTTCTCGTCCTCCCAATCAGTATCACTATTGCTCTTTTTTGGCAAAAAATCTTGCTCTAAAAAAGTAAGCTGGTTAGAGTCTTCATTTTTATCGCTGACCTGATTAAAATCTATTTCTAAAACTGGATTGTCCTGTGCTTCTTGCTCTAACCACCTATTTAGTTCCATTATATTCATCTGTAATATTTTAATAGATTGATACATTTGAGGAGACAAGTGTAATGCTTGCCTCTGTTCTAAAAACAAATTATGTTCCATAAGATATTCAGGGGAAGTATCCCCTGAAACCCCTCAAATAAAAATACAATTCAGGAAAATGCTATCTTGTTTTGCAACAAGATATTCAAGGGGAATCCTTCCCCTTGAGAACCCCTTAATTATCAGTATTGAGTATCTAGTATCGAGTAAATAGTGTAAGTGTTAGTTAAAAAATAAAGAACAATACTTTTTAAAGAAATGCTATCTTGTTTTGCAACAAGATATTCAGGGGGAATCCTTCCCCTTGAGAACCCCTTAATTACATTCTTACTAGCAACTGTATTTTAACGATATACATTATACGTAATACGATATACGATTTTTGTCATTGCGAGGAGCCAACTCAGTAATAAGTAACCAGTAATAAGTAATAAGCAATAGGAAAACTAAATACCAGATACTAACGACNNTTATACGTAATACGGTATACCATTTATTTTAACATGAATTATTCTATTTTTCCAAATGATATTATGAAAAAAAATATTTTTTAATCTAGTCCTCTAGACTGCACTTTCAGTTCTTTTTTAAAATATTATTTTCAGGTAGATAATATTTTGCCAGCTGTTCAATCTGCTTCAGGCGATGAAAAATCCCTGATTTAGATAGACGGCCTTCTAAAACATCAGCAAGCTCCTGAATGCTGGCATAAGGATGTTCTTCGCGAACTTTTATTACCTCTATTAGATTGGGAGATAAATTATCAAGACCAATATTTCTTTTTAACACATCAATATAAGATAATTGTTGGGAAGCAGAAAGTATGGTCCGGTCAAGATTGGCTGATTCACAATTCACCAGTCGATTAACAGTATTGAGAAGATCCTTGCGGGCAATAATATCCTGGAGATTAAGCAAGGCTCTTTGTACTCCAATGAAACGTAAAAATTCAAAAATCTGTTCATTCTTTTTAATATATACTGTCCACTTCTTTTGCCAGAAGCTTATTTTAGTGGGGAAAGAAGAATTTTGTAAAATAGTACGAACTAATTTTGCTACCTCTTTAGAAGGACATGCTATTTCCAGATGATACATCCTTTCTGGGTCATTTACAAAACCTCCACCTAAAAATACTCCTCGCAAAAATGCTTTATCAGAAAAATTTTTTGGTAAACTTATATCTTTACAGTTTACCCTACCTTTTCTTATTGATTTTACCTGTAAATTATTAGTTAATCTGAATTGTTCTAAAATACATCTTGTTTTTTGAAGATCAGCAATCGTTATATAATAAATCTTTTTCTTATTCGTTTTCTGAACTATGTTTATTTGTGCTTCATATTGAAATGCTTTCTTAACTAAAAAATAGACCACTTTAATCATTACTGGATTATCCAGAATGATTACTAATTGCTTTTTTTTAAAATCAAGTTCACCATTTACAATAACAAAAGCTAATAATTCACTTTTTTGTTCTGAGACCTTAGAGGGAATAATACGGGCTGCTTCTTGCTTTACCAAGTGTGAAAAATACAACTATTTTTTCTCCTTATGAATAATATCCATAATTAACTTGGCTAATTTTTCAGAATTATGCCGAGCAAAATTGTGTTCTGATAATAATTCCTGTCGTATTATTTTAGTTCTATTGTCAAACTCACGAGGTAAATCATCCCTTACTATATATGCACCTTCCTCTTTATATTTGTCTGCTACTGCCTTACTTAATTTCTGATTATTTATCAAAACATAATCAAGGCAATTATAGGGTAAATATCTAATTACTTCTTTAAGATGCATGGAAGTAGTGTAATTATCAGTTTCACCCGGCTGAGTCATTACATTACAGATATATATTTTAATGGCTTTCGATTGACAAATAGCTTCCGGTATATTTTTAACCAATAGGTTGCATATTATACTGGTATAAAGGCTACCCGGTCCAAGAATAATAGCCTCAGCTTCACCAAGGGTCTGGATTGTTTCTGGTAAAGGTAAAACAGAGGCTGGTTGGATAAAAATACTTTCAATTACCTCTTTGCTTTGAGATATGTTTCTTTCTCCTTTAATAAGTTGCTTATCTTTCAATTGAGCACATAAGGTAACATTATCTATAGTAGAAGGTAACACTCTGCCTCGAATAGCCAATATTTCACTTGATTTTTCAACAGCTTTTGTAAAATCACCACTCACTTCAGACATAGCAGTAATAAATAAATTCCCAAAACTATGTCCCTGTAAACTACCATTGCTAAACCTATATTGAAACAATTTCTTCATTAATAGTTCCTCAGTAGAAAGAGCGACCAGACAATTTCTAATATCTCCAGGAGGCAGCACGCCCAATTCATCTCGTAGCTGACCTGAGCTCCCCCCACTATCAAAAACGGTTACCACAGCAGTTATATTACTGCTATATTGTTTTAAACCACGCAATAAGGTATAAAGGCCGGTGCCACCTCCTATGACTACTATATGAGGACCTTTTTCTAACTTTCTCTGCTGGTAAATAATTTCTGGTACCTGATTAACTTGCTTGGGAATTATCCTTTTTAGGATGGAACGATTTATATTGGCAATACCGATAATAATAAGTAAAGAACCAAGTATAATCAAGATAAAACCAGAAAGATGGGGAGCAATTTGGTAAGAAAGAAATAGATTTTTTATCTGATCTTTAATCCATAAAAATCTGGAAAGATCAATTAAATAAATTAAGCCCACTGCCATTAAAATAATTCCTAATAAGACAATGAGCAAGAATCGTTTTACCCTCATCCCTGGGTAAAACCATTTTAATAAAGATTTCAAATGGTGATCACTTTTTTCCATTTATATCTTATAGCTTTTCTGTCTAAATTTACTCTTCTTTTTTAATATCTCTATGCTTAACAAAAACAGAGTAACCCTTAGACTTTAATTTATAAACCAGCTCATTTACTAAAAAAACTGAACGATGTCTTCCTCCCGTACAGCCAATGGCAATCGATAAATAATTCTTCCCCTCTTTAATATAATAGGGGAGAAGATAATCGAGGAGCGAAAATAATTGCTGAATAGATTGCTGAGTTACCGGAAATTGTCTTAAATATTCCTTAACTTTTTCATCTTTTCCAGATAGTTCACTCAATTCATTAACATAATAGGGATTAGGAAGAAACCGGGCATCCAGCACCAGGTCCACATCAATAGGTATACCATATTTATAGCCAAAAGATATTAAATTAATTTCGACATTACTGGCTGTTTCTTTTTGAAAATATCTACGAATTTCCTGGTTCAATTGCTTGGGATTTAAATTAGAGGTATCAATAACTATACTTGCTCTGGATCTTAACTCTTTTAATTTTTTTCTCTCTTCCTGAATATTATCTAAGATACTATGAGAAGTTTGTAGAGGATGTTTTCTTCTGGTTTCACTGAACCTTCGCACAATAATCTCGTCCTTTGCTTCCAGAAACAATATTTCTGGTTGTATATTCATCATTTCTAATTCGCTCAAAGTGTGATCTAAATCCCGTAGAAATATTTCTCCTCGAATATCAACAACAAAGGCTGCTTTGGATAATTTACCCTGAGATTTTAAACACATTTCTAAAAATTTAGGTATTAATTGAGGAGGAATATTATCCACGCAAAAAAAACCTAAATCTTCAAAAACTTTAATAGCAACACTTTTCCCCGCACCAGAAAGTCCACTGATAATAATAAAGCGATAGTTCTTCATACTATATACTATCCTCAGTTATATTTTACATTTTTTCAGGAGCCTGTATTCCTAATAAGGTTAGAGCATTTTCTAAAACAATTTTAACTGCATAGATTAAGTAGAGACGGGCTTCGGAAAGCTCTCTATCTTCACTAATAACCTTATATTCTGTATAATATTTATGAAAAAGGCTGGCTAATTCATAGAGGTAGCTGGCAATTAAATAAGGTTTCCGCTGCAGGGCACTTCTTTCAATAACTTCCTTAAAGTAAGCCATTTTTTTAATAAGCTCTAATTCTTCTTTTTTATCAAGAAGTTTAAGGTCAATTTGTTCCTTCTTTTGATCAATTAAAATAATATTCTTGCTTCGCCCCTTCTCTATTATACTGCAAATTCGAGCATAAGCGTACTGGATATAAAAAACAGGATTATCCATCGATTGTGATTTAGCAATATCTAAGTCAAATTCGGTATGACTATCATGACTATACATTAGAAAAAAATATCTTGCTACATCTTTACCTACTTCTTTTAACAGATCTTTTAAAGTGATAAATTGTCCTCCCCGGGTACTCATTCCCACTGCTTTTCCTCCTTGGAGCAAGGTAACAAATTGCACCAATAAAACCTGAAAGGAATCTTTCGCATATCCCAGGGCTTGAATAGCAGCTTTCATCCGGTTGATATAGCCATGATGATCGGCTCCCCAGATATCAATTAGGATATTAAATCCTCTTTTATATTTATCATCATGATAAGCTATATCAGAGGCAAAATAGGTAGCTTCTCCATCCTTCCGAATTACTACTCTATCTTTTTCATCACCAAAGTCAGTAGATTTAAACCATAAGGCGCCTTTATTAAGATAAACAAATCCCTCTTTCTTTAATCTTTCAATCACGGGATGGACTTTATTTTCGGTGTAAAGAGATTGTTCGCTAAACCAATTATCAAATTGGACTCCAAAGGAAAATAAATCCTCTTTAATATCCTTTAAAATCCTTTGTTGAGCATAATCTTTAAAAAAGTGGATGGTATCTTGATCATTTTTACCCTTAAATTGCTCTTGATATTCATTCATTATCTCCTTTGCCAGGTCAACAATATAATTTCCTTGATAGCCATTTGCTGGAAACTCAATATCTTCTCCCAGTAATTGTCTATAACGTACCAGGACAGATTCGCCAAGAATATCAATTTGTTTACCATGATCATTGATATAATATTCTGTTGATACCTCATAACCAGCAGCCTTTAATATTTTTGACAATGAATCACCAACTACAGCACACTTTCCATGACCAATGTGTAGTGGACCGGTGGGGTTAACACTAACAAACTCAACCAGTACTTTCTCGCCTTGCCCAATATTAGAATGCCCGAATTGACTTTTTTTGGTGATAATTTCAGGTAAGATGTTATATAATACATCATTTTTAAAATAAAAATTTATAAAACCAGGACTAGCAACTTCTATCTTATCGAATATTCCAGGTTTCTTTTTTTCAATTTCTTGCACAATAAACTGAGCAATATTACTGGGCGCATCCGAGATAATTGCTGATAATTGGAGGGCAATATTAGTAGAAAGATGACCATGAGCAGGGTTTTTAGGTGTTGTTAGCATAATCACCGGTATGGAGACAAAATCAATTTCTTTATTTTTAAGATATTTTAAAATAGAGTCTCTAATGAGCTGTTGCAAATCATTATTAGTTTTATTAAGCAATTTTATTTTCCTCTTCTCTAATTATAAATCTTTTTTATCTATTTATTTATCAGTTAAAAATGAACCAATAATAATGGAGCGCCCGAGAAGAGTCGAACTTCCAACACGGGGCTTAGGAAGCCCCTGCTCTATCCATTGAGCTACGGGCGCTTTGTAATATTTTAACATAAAAAATATTGATTAACAAACAATTCGATAATAATTGCTCCAATTTCAATAAAGATAAAAGATAAATATGAGATAAATATGGGAGTAACATTTACTAAAGACTTAATTTTGGTTAATAAAGATGGCAGGAAACATAGTGGTCTTTATCTAATTTTTTTAGCTCAGGTTCTACTTGGGAACATATTTCCATTACTTTCTGGCAACGGGGGTGAAAACGGCAGCCCTTCGGTGGATTAGCTGGACTGGGTACATCTCCTGGCAGTAGAATTCGTTTCCTTTTAAAATCCGGATTGGGAACTGGCACTGCAGATACCAAAGCTATAGCATAGGGATGAAGAGTATTTTTGAAAAAAATATCTTTTGGTGCTATTTCCACTATCTTACCTAGATACATTACTGCTACTCGATCACTGATATATTTAATCACACTCAAATCATGAGCAATAAAAAGATAGGTAAGATTAAATTCGCTTTGTAATTCTTTGAATAAATTAATAATTTGGGAACGGATAGAAACATCCAGGGCAGAGACCGCCTCATCGCAGATAATCATTTTGGGATTTAAGGCTAAAGCCCGTGCTATTCCTATTCTTTGTCTTTGTCCACCACTAAATTCATGGGGGAAACGATCCATATAATCAGGTGGAATTCCCACCCTCTCTAATAACTCACCAACCTTTTGCACTCTTGTTCTACTATCTAACAGGTTGTGGGCAGCTAATCCTTCGGCAATAATATTCTTTATCTTCATTCGAGGGTCAAGAGAGCTGTAGGGGTCCTGAAATATAATCTGTAAATCTTTTCTATATTTTCTCATCTGTTTTTTATTTATGCTGCTAATATTTTCACCTTGAAAGAAGATCTCTCCACTAGTAGGTTCTTCTAAACGAAGAATAGTCAAAGCCGTAGTTGATTTACCACATCCAGATTCTCCCACTAATCCCAGTGTTTCACCATTATAAATATCAAAACTAATTTTATCTACCGCCTTTATCCAGCCTACCGTGCTTCTAAAGACACCCTTTTTAATGGGAAAATATTTAACCAAATTTTTGATAGAAATTAAACTATTATTCAACTACTGCTAACCTCCTGGTAAAAGCAATCTTTTTTGCTTCCTCCCTTACTCTATCCACCTGCCAGCAGCGAACTATATGTCCATTTTCAATTTCCAGGAGTGATGGTTCTTCCTTCCGACATCTTTCGGTAGCAAAACCACAGCGGGGATGAAATTTACAGCCTTCCGGAAAATGCAAGGGGTCTGGAACCACTCCAGGTATCGATTCTAATTTTTCCATTTCCATATCTAACCTGGGAATGGAAGTAAGTAGACCAAAGGTGTAAGGATGGAGAGGGGAAAAAAATATGGAGCGAGTATCGGTGTATTCCACAATCTTACCGGCATACATTACGGCAATACGGTCAGCGATCTCGGCTATTACTCCCAGGTCATGAGTTATCATAATCAGTGAGCTGTTAAATTGTTTTAAAAGGGTTTTCATCAATTCTAATATCTGGGCTTGAATAGTAACATCTAAAGAAGTAGTGGGTTCATCAGCAATCAATAATACCGGGTCACAGGCCAAAGCCATAGCAATCATTGCTCTCTGTCTCATACCTCCACTTAATTGATGGGGATACTCATCAACTCGCTGTTCTGGAATTGGTATCCCTACCTTTTCTAAAAGTTCGATTACTTTCTTTCTGGCTTCCAGGTTACTCATTTTATAATGCACTTTCAAAGATTCAGCAATCTGAAAACCTATAGTAAAAACAGGATTCAAAGAGGTCATTGGCTCCTGAAAAATCATAGCAATCTCTTTTCCTCTTATTTTACGCATCTGCTCCTCACTTTTCTTAAGTAAATCATCTTCTTTAAAGAGAATTTGTCCTTCTACAGTCTTACCAGGGTAATCCAGTAATTTAAGGATTGAAAAAGCAGTAACACTTTTACCACAGCCAGATTCACCAACCAATCCTAACGTTTCTCCCTGGTATACTTCAAAATCAACCCCATCAACTGCTTTTACTATTCCATCCTCAGTAAAAAAATAGGTTTTTAAATTCTTTACTTCCAAAACTTTGTCTCTATTCTTATTTTCCATTATAACTCACCCCTTAGTCGGGGATCTAAAATATCCCTCAGAGTATCTCCTACCAGATTCCAGGAAAGAACAAATAAAACAATAAAAATACCAGGAAAAAATACTGCATACCAATATTCTCCAGCCTTCCCCGGAGAACCAATAATCCAATTACGGGCAAAACTAACCATCTGCCCCCAATCCGCATATCCTAAGGGCGCCCCCACCCCTAAAAAACTGAGAGCAGCTGCAGTAACTACCATAGAACCAATATTCATACTCGCCTGTACCAGTACTGGGAAAATAGTGTTAGGTAGCAGATGAAAGGCTATAATACGAAAATCTTTAACTCCTAAGGCTTTAGCGGCCATTACATAAACTTCCTCTTTGGTAGATAAAATACTCCCTCGGATAACTCTGGCATACCCCATCCAGCCAAAGGCCACCAATGCTATCATTACTTTATCTAAACCACGCCCTAAGATAGTAGTTAAAACCATTGCGGCAACCAGAAAGGGGATAGAGAGAAAGATATCCGTTATGCGCATCAATAATTCATCTAACCAACCACCAAAGTAAGCTGACAGGGAACCTAAAATAACCCCGATTAACATAGATAAGGTTACGGTAATAATTCCAATCCGAAAAGCAGTTCTGGTACCCCATATTAATCCATAGAATATATCATAACCCCCCTGGGCAGTGCCAAAAATGGCTTTGTCTCTGGTAATAGGTTTCCCTAAGCTTTCATAGACAAATCTCATATCATCAGACATAGGAAATCCCGGTGGCTGGGGTTCCACATCCCAGGACATACGGGGTATTTGATAGGGATCGGGAAATAAAGGGGGAGCAAGATAAGGAGCGAAAACAGCTATTAGAATAAATACCAAAAGAAGTAATAACCCAATTAGAGAGGCAGTATTGTTTAGCAATTTTCTGATTATTCGATTCATAATAGCTTTACTCCAATCTTACCCTGGGATCAATTAAGGCATAAGAAATATCAACGATTAGATTGCCAATGACCATAATAAAGGCAAATAGGAGGGCAAACCCGATGACTGAGCCATAATCCAGCTGTTGAGCAGAAGAGGCAGCCCAAAAGCCCAATCCAGGATAGGTAAATACAGTTTCAGTAATGACCACTCCTCCCAACATACCAATAATCATCATTCCCGCCACCGTAACAACCGGAATAAGGGCATTCTTTCTAGCATGTTGATAGATAACGGTTTTCTCATCAACCCCTTTGGCACGAGCAGTACGAATATAATCTTTTCTTAAGGTTTCCAGCATACTGGAACGGGTAATTCTCAATAAATAAGCCCAGGAGATATAAGACAGGGTAATAATAGGTGCAATCAGGTGTTTCAAAGCATCCCAGAAAATATCGAGCCGACCATTCAGGAGAGCATCAATAGTAATAAAATGGGTAAAATGTTTAAAACTTTCACTGGTATAGACAATATACTGGGCCCAGGTACTCAACCTTCCTGGTGGTAACCAGCCTAAAATACCATAAAATATAAATAATATCAACAAGCCAAAGATAAAAGTAGGCAAAGACCAGCCAATAATGGCTGTTACCCGAATGGTCTGGTCTAATAAATCATTGTGATGCACTGCGGAGATAACCCCTAACCAGATACCCACTAAAATTACCGGAATAATAGAATATAAAACAAGCTCCATAGTGGCAGGAAGACGCTGCATAATAGCCTCCCACACTGGTTGATTCGCTGTGGCAGACCAGCCAAGATCAAGCTTTAGTAGTGATTTCAACCAGTGAATATAACCAGCGGGAAAGGGATCATCTAAATGATACTTATCAATTAACCTCTGGGCTGCTTGAGGATTCTTTAATACACTGGGGTTATTTACATAAGTTGCCAATCTTTCCATAGGGCTCAACAGAGAAAAAAGACAAAATATCAGGAAGGTAACTCCTAATAAAATCAAAGGGAGAATCAATAAACGTCTTATAATATAGGACAGCATTCATTTTCTCCTTTTCAATTTAAATAATTAGATAAATTACAAGATAATCAGGGGGGCTTCGCCCACTGAAACTCCTGAATTAACCTTAAACTGATGATTTGTCATCCTCTCATCCTCTCTCCTCCTCCTCTCTCGAGAGGAGAGGGTTAAGGTGAGGGTGAATACTCACTTCAGTTTGGAAAAAGCACAATGGAGTAGAAGGTTGAACTGCTTCCACTCCATTGTATCTTACTTATTTTATTAACTAATAACAAAAAAGGGAAATAATTATCTATCGCATTTATAAATTATTCTTTGTAAAGAGCGTAGAAATCAGCACCAGCCGGTAAACCAGGAGCCATAGCATTATAGTACCACCCCTTTACCCAATCTCTCTGAACATGATGTCCGATAGGCTGGTAAAGGTATAATGCCACAGCATTATCATGAGCAATTCTGGTTATCTCTAGATAGATGCTTTCCCGTTCTTTTGGATCTGTTGATTTCAATGCCTTTTCAATAAGAGGATCAATATTCTCTTTTGCCCATTCTCGGTAAGTTTCTCCGTAATAACCACTATAGGTACCATTACTGCCTAAATAGGTAGGAACCCAGTTGTGTGGGTCAGGATAATCAGCTAACCAGCCAATAACATAAATTGGTAATTGCTCTGCTAAGAATTGTTTCAAGTAGGACGACCACTGTACTCCTACTGGGGTAATCTCAAACTTAGGATGGACAATCTTGGCATAGGTAGCAATCATATCACAGACAGTTTTTCGCACATCATTACCTTCATTGTAAAAGATATTAAATTTGCATCCCTTCTCCCATAATTCTCCACCCCAGGCTTGTTTAAACTCTTCTTTGGCTTTCAACAGGTCAAACTCATAGAACAGTTCAGGATCATCAGTATAACCTAATAATCCCTTCGGAATAGGACCAGGATTCCGAATAGCCTGACCATGCATTGATTTTTCGATATTTACATTATACGGAAATAGGTAGGAGAATCCTTTCCGAACATGAATATCGGAGAAGAAATCAGGGGGAATACCCTCTCCATCCAATTTTCCACTTCCTAAATTAGCATTACCTTCTGCATTTAAAGTCCAGGGCATATGGGCTACCGCATTGGTTAGAGTAGGTAAACCAGTAATAACTTCAACCCCCACCATAGTCTCTACCTCTTTGATATTGGTTACCGGGACATAAACTATATCCGCATCACCTCTCTGCAGCATCAATTTTCGGGTGGTCCATTCATTTACATACTGGTAAACCACTTCTTTTAATTTAGCAGGTCCTCTCCAGTAGTCCTCAAATCTCTCCAGGATAAGGGTCTCTTCTGGTACCCATTTAACCATCTTGAATGGTCCAGTCCCGTTTGTGATCTTATATAGTGGATCTTCCTCATTGGCAGGGTCATGATAAAGCCACCAGGTATCTGGTTTACCGTCCCAGGCACCCTGTTGGATAGACCATTCCTTGTTAATAATGGCAGACCAGGAGCCAGCGTGAGCCAAAATACTTAAGAAAGGAGCATATGGTTGCGCCAGATGGAAGACAACATTATCTCCATCAACCTCTACTGCCTTATCAACAAAATCTGTAAAGACCTTTGTCATTTCATCTTTGTACTCATCTTTCAATTGATCCTCAATAAACATATCAGTATAGTTTTCCACCTCTGCTACGCTGATAGCTAAGTCCTCAATAGTACCTACACCCAATAATGGTTCTAACAACATCCAGCAGGGACCTCCAGCACGGTCAAAGATCATGCCTCTTTCAAAGCTGTATTCTACATCTTCTGGTGTTAAAATAGCGCCATTGTGGAATTTAACTTCCTTTCTGATGGGGAAGGTATAAGTTAAGCCATCTTCTGAGAGTAGACCGTTTGCTACAGAAGGCACCTCCGTAGAAAGCATAGGTACAAACTCGGAAAGACTCTCCCCATCATAGGCAACTAGATTATCATATACTGCAAAGATAATCTCACCACTAGCTGTATCATAACTCCAATGGGGATCCATAGTCTCCGGTCCGCCGATGGTGGCATAGACCATCCTTTCTGGGTCCTTTACCTGTGCGTTAACAGTGTTTAGCATAGTCATGACTAAGAAAATAATTAAAAAAAGATGTATAGTTTTACTTTTCAAATCATTTTCCTCCTTTTTTTTCTTTTCTTGATAAATAATCAGTAAAATTTTATTTATCAATTAAATTAAAGTAACCATTATTTTTTCTATATTATTTCTTTAACTCTTTCACCTCCTATTTCTTTGAAATTGAATAATTCCATATATCTAATTATTATATTAATATTTAATCTCAAAAAAATCAAAATATTTTCCAAGTTGTTTAAATTATAATTAAACCATAGCTTGCTTTCCGGTAGCCAGTTTAGCGCCTTTTAAAAGATTATCTAATTCTGCTCCTTCTAAAGTTTCTTTTTCCAATAAAGTCTTTGCTATCTTCTTTAGTTTCATTCTATTTTTGGTGAGTATTTCTTTCGCCTTTTGATAAGCATTTTCAATAATTTTTTCTACTTCCTTATCAATTTGAAAGGCTATTGCATCACTATAGTTTCTATCCTCAGCAATATCTTTACCCAAAAAGACTTGATGTTCCTTCCTACCCAGAGTAATAGGTCCTAAAGATTCACTCATACCAAATTCAGTTACCATCTGCCGAGCAATCTTGGTCGCCCTTTCCAGGTCATTCTGAGCGCCGGTGGTAACATCCTTAAAAATAAGTTCTTCAGCTACCCTACCACCCAGTAAAACAGTTAATCTTTCCATCAACTCAGATTTGCTGATAAGATAACGGTCTTCGGTTGGCAATTGCAGGGTATAGCCTAATGCTGCACTTCCCCGGGGAATTATAGAAACCTTATGCACCGGGTCACAATTCGGCAATAACTTTGCTATTAAGGCATGACCAGATTCATGATAAGCAACAATTGATTTTTCCTTCTCATTCATAATTCTACTCTTTTTCTCCGGTCCAGCAATTACCTTATCGATAGAGGCTTCAAATTCTTCCATAGTAATATATTTTTTACCTTTACGCGAAGCTAATAAAGCAGCTTCGTTAACTAGATTAGCTAAATCTGAACCGACAAATCCTGGTGTTCTTCTAGCCAGAACATTTAAATCAACATCTTCTGCTAAGGGCTTACCTTTGGTGTGCACTTTTAATATCTGTTCTCGGCCAATCAAATCCGGGCGGTCTACTACTATCCTTCGATCAAAACGTCCCGGTCTCAGTAAGGCCGGGTCTAAAACATCAGGTCTATTGGTTGCCGCAATAAGAATAACATCCGTGTTTTGATCAAAGCCATCCATTTCCACCAGTAATTGATTTAAGGTCTGCTCTCTTTCATCATGTCCTCCACCTAAACCAGCACCTCTATGCCGACCAACTGCATCAATTTCATCTATAAAAACAATACAAGGTTTATTTGCCTTAGCTTGTCTGAATAAATCTCTAACCCTTGAAGCGCCAACTCCTACAAACATTTCCACAAAATCAGAACCACTCATATTAAAAAAAGCAACCCCCGCTTCTCCGGCAACAGCGCGTGCTAGCAAGGTTTTCCCAGCCCCAGGGGGTCCATAGAGAAGGATACCTTTAGGAATTTTTGCTCCAAGCTGTTTAAATTTTGCTGGATTTTTCAAGAATTCTATTACTTCCTGCAATTCTTCTTTTGCTTCATCCACACCAGCCACATCAGCAAAGGTAACCTGGGGATTCTCTTTACCCAGTAACTTGGCCTGACTTTTGCCGAAAGACATTACTTTATTACCACCACCTTGCATCTGTCTCATCATAAAAATCCAGATACCAATTATCAAGGCCATCGGTAAAAGTGATGAAAGTATTCGCATCCACCAGGATAATTCTACTGGTGGTTTTGCTTCAATATTGATATTTTTACTGCGCAAAATTGACATTAGCTCCGGGTCATCTGGTAAATAAGTAGAAAATTTTTGATTATTACTAAGCACTCCGGTAATAGTATTTCCAGAAATAGTAACACTAATTACATTATTTTTTTCAACTTCATTTAGGAACTGGGAATAGGAGAGTTCCATAATTGTAGAAGTTGGTTGAAATAAAGAACTGAAAATAGATATTACCACAATCAATATTAAAAGATATAAACCAGCGTTTTTAAAGTTTTTATTTTGGTTATTTGGATTATTTGGGTTTAATTTCGCCAATATGATTCTCCTTATAATAGAAATTCCTATTTCCTATAGTTTAAATGCAAGGTAATTTTAGCATATTTCAGTTGCAAAAACAAACTAAGATTAATTTACTGCTCTTTAATATAATATGATGATTTTAGAACCAGGATATAAGGAATATTGCGGTACAATCCGTTAAAATCTAAACCATATCCAACCACAAATTTATCAGGAATATTAAAACCACAATAATCAATAGGAACCTTAATCTTCCTTCTCTCTTTTTTATTAAGCAGGGTACATACTTTTAGACTAGCAGGTTTTCGTGATTGTAACATTCTAAGTAAATAATCTAAAGTAAGTCCGGTATCTACAATATCTTCTACAATCAAAACATCCTTTTTTTCAATATTTTCATCTAAATCCTTTAAAATCCTCACTACTCCAGAAGATTCAGTAGATACCCCATAACTGGAAATAGCTATAAAATCAATTAACATAGGAACCTTTATATAACGTGCTAAGTCTGACAAAAAAATAATTGCTCCTTTCAATATCCCAATCAAAAATAATTCCTTGTCCTCATAATCCTGTGAAATCTGTTCTCCCAGTTGCTTAACCTTCTTTTGTATCTGATTCTCAGGTATTAAAATCTCTTCGATCTTCTCCTGTTCAATCATTTTCTTTAAATCATTCCTTTCTCTAATTATTTTCTTGCTTGTTGCTATTCATATTCTATCACATGCATTATCATGATTTAAACTTAGAGGGACATTTGTTTAATATATAATATTTTTTTAGTCTCTCTGGTTATCTTAAAACGCTCGTCCATTTGATAACCGGCAATCCAGACAATACGATCAGAATTATCTACTAGAAGCATAATTTTTTCTCTATCACAACGGTTTATTTTTTTATCAATATAGTAAGACTTGACTTTTTTAAAAAATTTACTATTTAATGGTTGAAACCTATCACCCGGTCTACGACTTCTAATTTTAAGGGGTAAATTCAATTTATCAAAATCAACATATATTTCATTTTTTGATATACCTTTTATCAGTTTTTCATAATCAGAAGGATTATAATTACTTTGTTGGGTAATAAATTTGAAACCTAAAGGGATTATCTCGGTTTCCTTGCCCAAAGATAATTTATATTCCCATAGTTCAGGCTTTTTTTCTTCACCAGGAATTTTTATATTATCGCGAAAACCAATTATTAAATTTCGGTAGCTTTTTCTCACCCTAATTTCACCAGGTAAATCAAGATATTTTTCTCCCCCTTCTTTAAGACACAATAATCTAATATCTTCCACATGGTTAAACTGGATATCATCCAAAAAATATTTTAAATGACGTAAACCTCTGCGAATAACAGATCGTTGTAGACCAGGAGGCATTTCAATCAAATTACCAATATCCAATATAAGATAAGAAGGGTATTCTTTATGCAATACTTTTAAATAAGATTGCTCAGTAATTTCATCCCAAAAGTCAAGTTCATCCTGAATAATAGTCTGCAATTGAAGTAAATGTTTATCTATGGCAGGATTGTATTGCTCCTTTAATAGGGGAATTAATTGATTCCTAATTTTATTGCGTAAATACTTGGGTTCTTTGTTGGAAGAGTCAATACAATAAGCAATATTATTTCTCTGACAATAGGCTTCAATTTCTGAACGATTACATTCAATTAAAGGCCTGATAAAGGCACCTCTTTTAGGGGGAATACCTCTTAAGCCTCTCAATCCACTCCCTCGAATAATTCTCATTAGAATTGTTTCCACCTGATCATCAGCATTATGACCCAGGGCTATTTTTTGAGCTTGGTACTTATTTAACAAATTATTAAAAAATTGGTAACGTATAGTTCTACCTGCTTGCTCAATAGACAGACCCTTATTGCGAGCAATGTCCGGAACAGAAATGGTTACCTGTTCAAAAGGCAGCTTTAGATGAGCAGATTTTAAACGAACAAAGCGCGCTTCAATATCTGATTCTTTAATTCTAATACCATGATGAACATGGGCAATAATTAAAGATAAATTATATTTATGCTTAACATGATTTAATATATCAAGTAAACATATGGAATCGGGGCCACCAGAGACAGCAACAATAACTTTATCCCCCTGTTCAATCAAATTATACTTTTCAATTGTCTTAATTACTTTTTCTATTAATTTATCCAATTACAAGATAATCAAGGGGAATCCTTCCCCTTGAAAACCCCTGAAACAACTTTCGAATAGCAACTGTATTTAAACGATATACGTTATACGTAATACGATATACAATTTTGTCATTAGGAGGTATCCCCTGAAACCCCTCAATTCTCAGTATTGAGTATCTAGTATTCAGTATATAGTGTAAATGCTAACTAAATAATAAAGAAAAATTCCTTAAGAAAATGCTATCTTGTTTTGCAAACAAGATAATCAATGGGAATCCTTCCCCTTGAAAACCCCTTAAAAAAAATACAATTCAAAAAAATGCTATCTTGTTTTGCAAACAAGATAATCAATGGGAATTCTTCCCCTTGAAAACCCCTGAAACAACTTTCGAATAGCAACTGTATTTAAACGATATACGTTATACGTAATACGATATACAATTTTGTCATTAGGAGGTATCCCCTGAAACCCCTTCAAGAATAGTATTGAGTATACAGTATCGAGTATATAGTAAATTCTGGTTAAAAAATAAAGAAAAATACTTTTCCACGAATGCTATCTTGTTTTACAACAAGATAGTCAGGGGAGGTATCCCCTGAAACCCCTCAATTAACTTTCGAATAGCAACTGTATTTAAACGATATACGTTATACGTAATACGATATACAATTTTGTCATCGGAATTTCAAAGAAATTTTGTTACTATTAATTATTTTGTTTTATCCGGGAAAAATTTAGTAGATTTGAAATATACGTCAAAATTTTATCGATCATAGATTAGGTGGCGGTGCTGAGATTCGAACTCAGGACACTGCGGGTATGAACCGCATGCTCTAGCCAGCTGAGCTACACCGCCAATATAACAATTTACGAAGATTAAAAAAGAAAGGTTACCATCAAAGTAATTAATATTAATAAAACCTCTAATTATAAATTATTATAGAGGTTTGATATTATAAAAAATGGTTGCGGGGGACGGATTTGAACCGTCGACCTTCAGGTTATGAGCCTGACGAGCTACCTAGCTGCTCCACCCCGCTATATTATTTATTTTTTATTTTTTTTGAATTACTTTTTAATTTTAACATCATTAAAATCTAAAGTCAATTATCAATTAAATTTAGGTCAATTAAATCTACAGCTTATTGTTAGAGAAGTGCCGGAGGCCGGAATCGAACCGGCACAAGCTTTGCAGCTCGCAGGATTTTAAGTCCTGTGCGTCTACCTATTCCGCCACTCCGGCAAACTTAAATCATTATAAAATAAAATTATAAAATCAGTCAATAGTATTTATTAGTTTACCTAATTTTCATTTTTGTTTTGATCTATTAAAATTTAATCAATAAATATCTCTTCTTTTGCATCTAACTCAGTTTTTAGTTGTTTTATATAAAATTTCATTTGGTTTAACCAGATCCAACTCTTCCCGAGCAATTTTCTCAATATAAGAATCTGTATTTAATAATTCCATCTTTTCCTTAAGCAATTGGGTATCTTCTTCTAATTCTTTAACCTCATTTTCTAAATCGGAAATATAAACCTTTAGTTCTAAAATATGGGCATACTTTTCTGAAAAGACAAAAGTAATATAAAAAATTAATAATAAGATAATTGCCCAGGTTATTTTCGATTCCAAAAGAGATTTTAGTTGGAACATTGCCTTGGAAAAACTCCTTTTCCTTGATAAATTGCCTGTTCTTCTAACTCTTCTTCAATTCTTAATAATTGATTATATTTAGCAATTCGGTCTGTTCTGCATAAAGAACCTGCCTTTATCTGTCCAGCATTGGTAGCCACAGCCATATCAGCAATAGTGGTATCTTCTGTTTCACCAGAACGATGAGAAATAATATTGGTAAACCCAGCCCGCTTTGCCGTTTCGATAGTATCGAGAGTTTCAGTTAAAGTACCAATCTGATTTAGCTTAATCAGGATAGAATTAGAAGCACTTAATTGTATTCCTTTTTCTAAACGAACTTTGTTGGTCACATATAAGTCATCACCTACAATCTGTATTTTATTTCCCAGCCTCTGAGTCAACTTAGTCCAGTTTTCCCAATCATCTTCTGCTAAACCATCTTCAATGGAAATAATAGGAAATTTTTCCACTAATTTTTCATAATAGGCAATCATTTCTTCGGCTGTTCTTTCGACCCCTTCTCTGGTTAGAACATATTTACCGTTCTGATAAAATTCAGAAGCTGCTGCATCCAGAGCAATATAAATATCTTTACCCGGCTGAAAACCAGCTCCACTTATGGACTCTACGATAATTTCTAATGCTTCCTGACTAGATTTTAATTGTGGTGCAAAACCGCCTTCATCACCTACCGAAACATTATAGCCCTTCTTTTGCAACACTCTCTTTAAGGATTGGAATGTTTCAGCAGCCATACGATAATTCTCCGCAAAATTTGGTCCTCCTACCGGTACAATCATAAATTCCTGCAAATCTACGCCACTATCAGCATGTTTTCCCCCATTTAAGATATTCATTAAGGGTACCGGTAATTCTTTGGCATTACTTCCTCCAATATAACGATACAGTGGTAATCCCAAATAGTCAGCTGCCGCTTTGGCCACTGATAGGGAAACACCTAAAATAGCATTGGCACCTAACTTGCTTTTATTACTAGTTCCGTCTAAATCGATCATCAACTGGTCAATATAGCACTGTTTAAGGGCATCTAAACCTATTAATTCTGGAGCAATAACCTCGTTGACGTTGTTTACAGCCTTCAAAACACCCTTCCCGTTAAATCGTTTTTTATCTTCATCCCTCAGTTCTACCGCTTCATAGGTGCCAGTACTGGCACCGGAGGGAACCTGGGTAATACCCCTTGCCCCACTTTCCAGATGTACTTCGACTTCTATAGTAGGATTACCACGAGAATCAAGAATTTCTCTGGCATAAATATCAATTATAGCACTCATTATATTTTCCTCCTCAATTGAACTCTTTTTCCTCATTAATTAGTCTATATTAATTTTGATATTTTCTATATCTTATATCTTATCAAAGAATAATATAATCTTTTTTTATTAGATTTACAATCCGCCCAAATAAACAAATAAAAAGGTGCCTAGACTAAAATAGATGATCAGGCTACCAATATCAACTATGGTAGTGATAAAAGGTCCAGTTGCTATAGCTGGATCGATATTTAACCGAGTAAAAACCAGAGGTAGCAAGGTACCGACTGTAGCTGCAGTGATAATCGTTATACAAAGTGAGAGGCCTATAGTTAAACCCAAAATATAATTATTCTGCCAAAAATAAGTTAATATGGAAATTATAACACCAACGGTGATTCCAATAAAAAACCCTACTTTAGTTTCGGTCCAGACATTCTGCCACATTTCAGGTAAGCGAAGTTGGCCAGTTGCCAAGCCTCTCACTGTGATGGTAGAAGATTGGGCCCCTACATTACCCCCCATAGCCATAATAATAGGAATAAAGAAGGCCAAGGCTACCATTACTTCTAAAATACCGGAATGAAATTCAATAACTGTACCGGAAATTATTTCTCCAATCATACATATTATAAGCCAGGGTAAACGAGCCTTTGCTCTACTTAAGGGTGTCGCCTTAATTAGTTTGTCTTCGTAAAACTCAGCCGAACCAACCATCTTGTGGATATCTTCGGTTACTTCCTCCTCCAGCACATCAATAATGTCATCCACAGTGATAATACCGACCATTACCCCTTGTTTATTAATAACGGGGATGGCTAAGAAATCATAATCTGAAATTAACCTTGCTGCTACTTCACGATCTTCGGTATCCAGGACACTGATGACATCTTCTTCCATGATCTGGGTTATCTTTTTTTGGGGATCAGCCACAATGAGGTCTCTTAAAGACAATACTCCAATCA
>DKFO01000012.1 GCA_002452835.1 Candidatus Atribacteria bacterium UBA6794
TTATAACTATAAAAAAGAATATTTTTTTCTAATTTTCCTTTAACAAAACTAGATAAAAAGCTCTCTTCTGTAATTATATAGTAATAAAACAATTTTATTTCATGATATATTATTAAATTAGTAACATTCAACTTTTTTGAAAAAATTTAAATAATAGCAAGAGAGGATATCTTATGCCTAAAAGTTATAGTAAATTTAATTTAAAATATGGGGATAGAGAAATAAGATTAGAGTTGGAAGAAAAGAATATTATAGGTATTTTATCTGCTCAGAAAACAAAAGGATTAAGAAACCCGTGCTTCCTAAATATAACAATTAATTAATAATTAAACCTAAAGTAAAAAGGGGAAACTCTAATTTCATATTAATAAGAAATGGGGTTTCCCCTTTTTATCTATTTTTGTTTCTTATTAGTCCAGATAGCCATGCTCACTGAGGAAATTTTTAGCCACTAATCTTTCTGGTAAACCAACTACATCAACCTGATAGTTTAATTCCTGCATGATTTCATCAGTTAACTCGGTGATAGGTGATAGAATATCTTCAATTTCAGGATATTGTTCCAGGACTTCTTTTCTCACACAGACACATAGATGGTAAGCTGGAAAGAAATTTTTGTCATCTTCCAATAATTTTAAACCATATTTTTTGATTTTTCCGTCAGTAGCAAAAACCATAGTAATATCTGTTTGACCTCTGGACAATGGTTCATAAGTTAAACCAGGATCCATTGTTCTTATATTTTCTTCTTTAATGTTCATTCCATAATGCTCGGCTAATCCTGGTAAGCCATCTGGTCTTTCAGCAAATTCATGATCGATACCCCAAATAAGATCATGGTGCTCATTAACATATTCTGCTAGATCAGATAGTGTTGTTCCAATTTTTGCAGCCTGTTCCTCGGTTAGGGCAATAGCATAGGTATTATTAATATTAGATTTTGCTAACCAGATGATGCCATTCTCTTTTAGGTCCTCTTCTTTCACTTTTTCATAAAGTTCATCTGGATCGCTAATTATTTCTTCATGTCCCAGGTAGACTAACCACGCCGTTCCGGTATATTCTGGATATAAATCAGTTTGACCAGATACTAAACCTTCCCGAGTAATAGCACTACCAGTGCCCATTTTTTCAGTTACTTGGAAACCATTTTCTTCCAGCAATATAGATATCATATTGCCCAGAACATATTGCTCGGTAAAATTTTTAGCACCCACTGTAATTTTCTTTTCCTGAGCAGAAGCAGCCAAGCTACTTGCTATTAGTAGAAAACAACATAGGATAATTGTTACGAACATTAGATTTTTTTTCATGAAACATTCCTCCTTAAGATTTTATTTTTTATCGTTTGACTTTTAGTCCTTTTGGCGTTATTAACTTTTCAATATATGCCAAAATATGGTCAATAATAATAGCCATAATTGCTGATAATGCCGCACCGACTATTAACACTGACGGCCTATTTAATTTTAAACCAACAAAAATTAGGTCTCCTAATCCACCACCTCCAATAACAGAAGCAATAACAGCTGTTCCAATAATAATAGTAGCGGTGCTTCTAATTCCTCCCATAATTACTGGAATAGCAATGGGAATTTTTAATTTCCAAAGAACTTGTCTTTTGGTGAAACCCATTCCTTTGCCTGCTTCAATAATCTCCCTGGGCACACTTAGTATGCCAGAGGTAGAATTAAAAATAATAGGAACTAGACCATATACAATTAAAGCTATAATTGCTGGTGGTTTGCCAATTCCTACAAAAATGAACACCAAGGCAATAACGGCAATCGAAGGTACCGCTTGTGCAGCACCAGTAACTGATACAATAATTTTACCGATGTTTTCTTTCCCTTCTTCTGTGGCAAAAATACTTATAGCGATACCGACTATAGTTGTTATTATCAATGAAAAAAGAAAAAGGAAAAAGTGCTCCATACAAAGGTCAATTATTTTATTATAATTTTCCGAAATATATTGAAATAAGTTCATATTGTTATTTATTTGTTAAATTCTTCAAATATTTTGTCCAGCAGGATGATGCCCTTAAATTTATTTCTTCTATCTACTACTGGCAGTAATTTTTCTCCACAGGCGAACATAGTGGAAAGAGTTTCGTTTAAGGTATTGTTTTGCTCGATTAGGATTGGCTCTTCATCATAATTAATTTCCACTTTATCCTTTTTGGCTTTTTCCAGCCAATATCTTCCTACCAGTTTGTCATTTTTATCCAAAACAAAAGCAATAATCTGGTTCTTTTTTTGTAATAGCTTTAATACCTCATCTTCTGTAGTATCCTTACTAACAGTAATTACCCCCTCATTGCTAACAAAATCTTTATTTTTCTTTAAGGTCAAAGCTTTCAAGCTTCTATCCTGGCCTAAAAGATTCTCTACAAATTTGTTAGCCGGATTATATAAAATTTTAGCAGAATAATCATATTGAACTAATTTGCCAGCTCTAATAATAGCAATTTTATCACCCAGTTTAATGGCTTCGTTAATATCATGAGTAACGAAGACAATAGTTTTTTTGATTTCCTCCTGTATTTCCAGGAAAGAATCATGGAGTTTTAAACGATTAATAGGATCAATTGCCCCAAATGGTTCATCCATTAGTAAAACTTCTGGATCAGCCCCCAGAGCTCTGGCTAATCCAACCCTTTGACGTTCTCCACCAGAAAGCTGTAAAGGATAACGATACGCATAGCTAGAATCTAAAGTAACCATGTCCAGCAATTCTTCCACTCTCTTCTTAATTTTATTTTCATCCCATTTTAATAAACGAGGAACAGTAGCAATGTTGTCATATACGGTAAAATGGGGAAATAGACCTATTTCCTGAATAACATAGCCAATTGTTCTTCTAAGCTGAACAGGATCAATATCGTAGACAGAAGTGCCATTGAGCTTGATTTCTCCTTCATCTGCCTGAATAAGACGATTAATCATTTTCATGGTAGTGGTCTTCCCACAGCCAGAAGGCCCAATAAGCATGGTTAAAGTACCTTTTTCCATATTCAAGCTTAGATTATCAACCGCTACTTTTTCTCCAAAACGTTTAGTTAAATTTTTTAATTCAATAGTATATTCTTTAACTTTTGACTTTTCCTGCTCTTCTTTATTTTTTATTTTATTATTTTCTTGTGAATTATTATCTGTGCTCATTTATTATTCTCCTTGGATATTTAGCGTTTCACCTTTAAACCCTTGGGAGTCACCCAGTCCTCAACTAATAGTAAGAAATAATTTACCCCAATACCCAATACAGAAACCAGAATAGCTCCTACTAATACCATTCTTAAATTTGATCGACCAATACCGGAAAAAATAAAATAGCCCAATCCACCTGCAGCAACCAAAGAAGCGAAAGTTGCCACACTAACTCCTAATACCATAGCATTTCTGATACCAGCCATAATAACTGGAATAGATAAGGGAAGTTTAATACGCCATAAGATTTGTTGTTTAGTCATACCCATTCCTTTGGCTGCTTCAATCATTCCTTCCGGTACCTGATTAATGGCTATATAAGTATTTCGGATAATAGGAAGCATGGAATATAAAACGATAGCGATTACGGCTGGTACAATTCCTAGACCTAATTTAAATGGTGCTAAAAGTACTACCATTAAACCAAAAAGTGCCAGACTGGGGATAGTCATCATGATACTACTGAGATAGATTACTATTTGTGCTATTTTAGGACGTGACGAAATATAAAATCCTAATGGAATGCCGACTATTAAGGCAAAAGGCAAACTTATGGCAATAATCTGAATATGACGTAATAATTCTTGAATAATTTTGCCTTGGAAATAACCTAACCATTCAATGAAAGAAATTTCTATATTATTCACTCCTTTTTAATAATTTGTTGAGAATTTTTGATATTCTTTTGATCATTTTTGATTATCTTTGATGGTTTCATCATGGAAACTATACGTTGCATGGAGGATAAAATTAAGGTTTGTTCCCAATCCTCCAGTTCATTAAATTGGCGAATAAATTCTTCTTTCAGCAAAGAAGGATTCTTCTGCATAATAGCCCTTCCTTTATCAGATATCTGAATATAAACTTTTCTTTTATCAAAACTGCTTCTTTGTCTGGTAACAAGTTCTTTTTCTTCCAGACGATCAATTATATCGGTAACAGTAGCCTGACTTAGACTTACTTTTTGGGCCAGTTGACCAGTTGGCATTTTATCTATATTAGACAGTTCATTTAGAATTGTTAATTGTGGCCCGCTAAGACCGTAATATTTATGTAAATATTTAGAATGTATATCCATTGCCTGGACAATTTCTCTGAGTTTGGAATACACTTCCTCACTTCTCGATATTTTGTCATCCACTATCTTTGCCTCATACTAATTATAGGTAAATAATTATAGTTCTAACATATAGTATACTAAGTAATTAATCTAATAAATTTTATATAATATAATTAAAAAATTGTCAAGTTGATCAAAAAAGTTGCTTTACAATATTTATAAAATAATTCTAAAATGAACTAAGGTAAAATTATTATTTAGTACACTATTAATATTTTATACTATTGAAGTTGCAAAAGATTATGATACTATAAAATATTCTTTACTTCAATAAGGATTTTTTAACACAAAGTATTTTTAATAATTTTTTAATTAGGTAAATTGAAAATATTTTTCTGCTATGTTGACTGTCCAGAGAGAGAGAATCTATTTTTAGACAATTGTAGTAAAATATGATAAAATTTTGGCAATCACAATTCCCTTTTGTGTTTTATAATTAAGGAGAACAATAATGAATGAGACAGAATTTGTAAAAGAAATAGCATCTAAGGAAGAAGCCTTTTCTCAATGGTACATTGATGTGGTTAAGAAAGCAGATTTAGCAGATTACACTGTAGTAAAGGGATGTATGGTTATCAAACCCTATGGATATGCTTTGTGGGAAAATATGCAGCACTGTTTGGATCAAAGAATAAAAGCCACTGGTCATAAAAATGCTTATTTCCCCATCTTTATCCCAGAGAGCCTATTAAAGAAAGAAGCTGAACATGTAGCAGGATTTGCACCAGAGGTAGCCTGGGTTACTCAGGGGGGTAATCAAAAATTAGAGGAACGATTAGCAGTAAGACCTACTTCTGAAGCTATTATTGGTAGTCTCTATTCTAAATGGATTCACTCCTGGCGGGATCTACCAATTTTAATCAATCAGTGGGCTAATATTGTGAGATGGGAAAAGGTAACCCGTCCTTTTTTAAGAACTACAGAATTTTTATGGCAGGAAGGTCATACTGCTCACCAAACTCAGCAAGAAGCAGAAGAAGAGACTTTAAAAATATTAGCAATCTATAAAGATTATATAGAAAAGGATTTGGCTATTCCGGTAATAATTGGAAAAAAGAGTAATACTGAAAAATTTGCCGGTGCTATGCATACCTATACCTTAGAGGCTTTGATGGGTGATGGTAAAATTTTACAGACTGGAACCTCTCATAATTTAGGTCAAAACTTTGCTAAGGCATTTGATATTCGTTTTTTGGATGAAAATCAAGAAGAGCAGTTTGCCTGGACTACTTCCTGGGGGACTTCCACCAGATTGGTGGGGGGAATAATTATGGTTCATGGTGATGAACGTGGTTTAAAATTGCCTCCTAAAGTTGCTCCTCTACACATTGTTATTGTCCCTATTTTTTTTGATCAATCTAAACAGGAAGTCTTGAACAAGGCTCAGCAATATAAGATATTACTATCCGAAAAATTTAATGTTGAGCTGGATGATCGTGATAACTATACACCAGGATGGAAGTTTAATGAATGGGAGATGAAAGGAGTTCCGGTTCGCTTGGAAATAGGACCTCGTGACCTTGCTCATAATCAAGTTGTTGCGGTAAGAAGGGATAAAGGGAATAAGGTGATGATTGCCGAGAGCGAACTTCTTCCCACCATGGAAAGGTGGATGACCGATATTCAAAACAATCTATATATGCAAGCCAGGTCACGTTTAGAAGAAAACATTAGATTCTGTGAAAACTATGATCAGTTTAAAGAAATAATGGCAGAGAAGCGTGGTTTTATAAAAGCCTACTGGTGTGGTAATGAAAAATGTGAGGAAGAGATTAAAAGAGATACCAAAGCAACTATTCGCTGTATACCGTTGGATGAGAATAAAGAAAAAGGGAAGTGTATTTTTTGTGGTGCAGAATCCTCATCCCTAGTTTTTTTTGGTAGGGCTTATTAAAATTAAAATAAAAATAAGGAAAGGAGGATTTTAGAGATGGAAAAGGTGTTAATTGGTCATGTTATTGATTATTTTGCCAAAATTGGAGTAGCAGCTATCGATATTAATTCGGGAGAAATTAAGGTAGGTGATAAGCTTTATTTTAGTGGCCATACTACTGATTTTGAGCAGGAGATAGAATCAATGCAAATTGACAAAAGACAGGTAAATTTAGCCAAGGCTGGGGATTCGGTTGGAATTAAAGTGAAAGAAAGAGTTAGGGACGGAGATGAAGTATACAAGATAATTGATTAATATAATAATTAATTGATTTATTAGAGAACTTATTCAATATCGTTATCTTTTTGGTTAAATTGCCAGTAGTAAGGATTTTCAGGGGAGTTACCTCCCCTGATTAGGTTATTTTTGAGGCTTCTCTTCAGGCTTGGAACTGTACTCTTTTTGTTTTTCATAAAAATCTAAAAAAGGTTTAACAAATTCCATAGGGAAGGGGAAGATGGTAGTGGTATTTTTATCAGCGGCGATAATACCCAGAGTTTGTAAATAACGTAAATGCAAGGATAGTGGTTGAGTACTCATTTTTTCGGCCGCTTGTACCAGTTTTTCTGCAGCTTGAAATTCACCTTCAGCATGTATCACTTTTGCCCTTCTTTCTCTTTCTGCCTCCGCCTGTTTAGCCATTGCCCGCCTCATATTTTCGGGTAATTCTACATCTTTTGTTTCCACTGTAGTAACCTTAACTCCCCAGGGGTCAGTCTGTTCATCCACAATTTGCTGCAAGGTTTGGTTTATTTTTTCTCTCTGGGACAAAAAGGTATCCAGATCTCTTTCTCCCAAGACGCTTCTCAGCGTAGTTTGGGCTATTTGAGAGGTAGCAGAGATATAGTTTTCCACTGAAATAACTGCCTTTACCGGATCGATTACTCGAAAATAGATGACAGCATTAACTTTAATGGGGACTGTATCTCTGGTTATAACTTCCTGAGCTGGAACATCTAAATTAATAGTTCTCAGGCTTACTTTAACTACACGATCTACAATGGGTATAATTAAAATAATACCAGGCCCCTTTGCACCCACTACTCTTCCCAAGCGGAAAATAACAGCCCTTTCGTATTCTCTAATGATTTGAATAGCTTGAGATAGAATTATAATTAATATGATAATAATACCAATGTAGAGACTCGTTGAACTAATAAGATTCATTTTATTCCTCCTTTTTATCAGTATCAGTTTTTTTGACAATAAGACGAAGCCCATCTAAAGCTTCTACAATTACTTGTTCTCCTTTTTTTACAGGTTTTTCGTCTGAAGTAGTTGCCTGCCATATTTCACCATGAAGAAAGACTTGACCGTTAGGATTTAAATCAGTTCTGGCAGTACCAATCATTCCAATCATGCTTTCTTTACCAAAAATAGGTTTTTTCCTTTGTATTTTGATACCCTTGGTTAAGGCAAAGATAAAGAATCCTGCTGTGGCAAGGACCATGGTAAGAATAATGCCAGTAGAAATTTTTAAGTAGGGAGCCAAATCTTTGGTTAACATAAATGAGCCCAAGATTAAAGAGATGATTCCTCCTGCGGTTAGCAAACCAAAGGTAGGTGTATACATTTCAAAGATAAAAAAGATAATTCCCAGAGCGATGAGTATGAAGCCTGCAAAATTAATTGCTATCATCTGAAAGGCAACAAAAGCAAGAATTAAGCAGATACTACCAAATATACCAGGAAATAAAGCCCCTGGATTATTAAATTCCCCCAGGATACCAAAAATGCCCAAGAATAAAAGGATATAAGCGATATTAGGGTTAGTGAGCGAATGGAGAAATAAATCCTTTGTAGACATTTTGTATTCTATAATTTCTTTTCCTAAGGTATTTAGTTTTCTATCTCCCTCAGAAGTGGTGACTTTCACACCATCTATCATAAAAATTAGTTCATCCACACTGCTGGCGATAAATTCAATAATATTATTCTCCAAAGCTTCCTGTTCGGTAATAGAGAGACTATCTCGGACAAATTTTTCAGCAATTTCCTCATTTCTGTTTCTACTGTTGGCAATTGATTTGATATAGGCAGCAGCATCATTTACTATTTTTGCTTTGGTCTCTTCATCAATTTGTCCTTCGCCCATGGCCACCGGATGAGCTGCCCCGATATTGGTTCCAGGAGCCATGGCGGCAATATTGGCAGCCATGGTAATAAAAGCACCAGCAGAAGCAGCTCTAGCGCCCTGAGGGGCAATATAAATTACCACTGGCACTCTGGAATTCAACATTTCTTTGATAATATTGCGCATCGACTCGTCTAAACCACCGGGAGTATCCATCTGGATGATGACACATTCAGCCTGGTTATCATTTGCCTCTCTTATTCCTTCTATCATATATTGTGCGGTAATAGGATCAATGGTCCCTTCTACATTTAAAAGGTAAATTACAGAAGTAGGCTGAGCAAAGGTTATGCTGGTAGAAAATATTAGGAAAGACAGCATTAGGAATACTATGAAAATATATTTTTTCCCATACTGGATTTTTTGATTTAAGAATAGCATAATTTTTCTTTCTTAATATATTATTTATGATAATATTATTTATTATAATTTATTATAACATAAGATTGAAATAATTTGCTAGAATCAAGGAAAAAAATAGATGATAGTTAAATTAAATTTCGGCCAAGAGGGGTTAATGATGCCTGGAGATTGGATGTCTATTACCCAAAAAATATTTTCTCAGAGTGGCACCGTAATGGTTTTGGGTAAAACTGATTCCGGTAAGACCAGTTTTATTAAAATATTAGCACAATATCTAGCCAGAAGAAATCGAAAAGTTGGTATAATTGATTTAGATATTGGGCAATCTACCCTGGGTCCCCCTGGCACTATAAGCATGGGCGTTTTGGATAAAGAGAGATTAAAAAAGAAGATTATCCCTGTTTGTTATATGATCTTCATTGGTAGCACATCTCCTGGAAAATGTGTAGATAGATTTCTTGCGAGAGTGTATTACCTCTATTGCCTTTGCCAGAGAGAAAAAGTGGATGTCCTATTGGTTGATACCACTGGATTGGTTACGGGGAGCGTGGGAGTTTATTTGAAATGTAATTTGATTGAAAAAATTAATCCTACTATTATAGTGGCATTACAATTTGGCCAAGAATTAGAACCAATTTTAGAAATATTTAAATCACAATCTTCCAGGCAAATATTTCGTATCAAGCCATTTCCAAATATCTCTGAGAAAAACTGGATTGAGAGAAAAAAAAGAAGAGAAAAACAGTTTAAGATATATTTTAGAGACTCCCTAATAAGAGATATTGATTTTACTACCCTACCAATAACAGGTATCTATTTTGATTCTATTTTTTTATCTGATACCGAAATAATAACCCAATTAAAGGAGAAATATCAGTTAGAGGTAATATCAGGAGATATAATCGATAGTAAGATGATTTTAATTTTGCCAGGACCACCAACCATACTCAGTCAGGATATAGTTAATATAATCACCGATATCAAGAAATGTTATAAACTAAAACAGATTATTTTATTATTTTCTGATTGGTTTTCCTATCTGTTAGTCTCTTTTAATAATAAAGAAGGGCTTAGTAATGGTTTAGGAATAATCAAGGAGATTGATTTTAAACAGAAGAAGATGACCGTTTATCTACCAGCCTCTATTTCCCTTGAAAATCTGGCTCAAATTGAGATAGGTCAGCTGAAAGTTAAACCAGATGGATCAGAATTACCTTATATTGAGCCAGTGGAATATTAAATAATTATTAAAATAATTAAAGTTAGAAAGAGAAAATTTATGGATAACAAAGAAAAAGAGGGTATTATCCTGGTTATCATCTGTGTCTTTATTCATGGTAGTCAACCTATTTTAGGGAAATATGGTGTTTCTTTAGTACCACCACTTTTTTTTGCCAGCTTAACCAATCTAATTGCAGCAGCCTTTCTTATCTTGCTTATCTTGGCAAGAAGAGAAAACATTTTTTTATTGCTAAAAGCGAGATATTTTCTTATTCTATTATCTATTGGATTTTTTGGAACCACCTTATCTAATATTCTATTTTTTTATGGAGTTAGATTAACCAGTGGTATCAATTCCGCTATTCTATTACAGATAGAACCTCTATATGCCCTTTTGATTGGTTATCTTCTACTCAAAGAAAGAATAAACTCAAGACAAATTATTGCTACCTTGTTTATTATTTTAGGAACGATACTGGTGGTCTATCAGGGCACCTCTAAATTGAATTGGGGTGATATTTTAGTTTTGCTAACCCCTCTCTGCTATCAAATTAGTCATTTTTTTAGCAAAAAGTTGCTGAATAAAACTGATTTAAGTCCACTTTTTATTGCTACCGGGAGAACTTTATATGGTGGGATTTTTCTATTTTTATTAAGCCAGTTAGCCGGTATCCATGAATGGTCAATTTTAGCTAAACATAATATGCTGAGTCTTTTTATATTTTATGGTATTGTGGTCTATGCCTTAAGTTATTTAACATTCTATGAGGCAATTAAACGAATAAATCTGTCTAAAGCCAGTGCCATTATCTCAGTTTATCCAGCTGTATCTATTCTTTTAGCCTGGTTTATTTTAAGGGAAGTTCCTGATATATATCAATTAGCTGGTTTTTTCATTATCCTGCTGGGTATTTTCCGTTTATCGCAAGTGCAAAGCGAATTGCGTATTTAGATATAATTTCTCATAATCACTTCTCATAATCTTATAATATTATTGTTTAATCCTAAATACGAATATCAAAGATAAGATTAATTTTCATTGCCAAAAAATGTTTCCTATGTTAATATAGAATATGCAACCGATTGCAGTAATTTTAGCGTAATTGGTAGGCTTGTTTTTTGGCTTATTAGTAAAAAACTGTTTAGGGGGGTGATAACAAAGAAAAATTGATAATTTATGAAATAGTTTTTTGTTTGGTAATTTTTAAAAAATTTAAGGAGAATTAAAGATGAGAAAATTTATCAGTGGTAAGCAGATTTGGTTAGTAGCTTTCTTGCTAGTTTTCATTTTAGGTGCAGGAAGTGTTGTTGGTGCTAAGACCTTTAATTACTATATTGTTTCCCATGGTGGACCGGGAGATCCCTTCTGGGGCGTAGTTATGAAAGGAATGGAAGATGCAGCCGCTTTTATTACTAAGGGCACTGGTGATACCATTAATGCTACCTATTCTGGACCTGCAAAATATTCAGTGGAAGAATTAGTTAATATGCTCAACAGTGCTATTGCTACCAGACCGGATGGGATTGCGGTAACTATTACTGATCCAGCGGCAGTAGATGGACCGTTACGCAGAGCTATTGATCTGGGAATCCCTATAATTGCTATAAATGTTCCAGATCCGAGACCCAGAAATGAGGCAATTCCCTATCTATTTTATGTAGGTGGTGATGAATATCTATCCGGAAAGCGCGCTGCAGAAAGAATTTTGGCTTACAAGAAACCCACTCGTGCACTGGTAACTATTCATGAAATTGGTCATATGGGCTTAGAGTTGAGAGCACAGGGATTTATTGAAGTAATGAATGAAGCTGGTGTGCCTGCTGAAAAATTAGCTACTTACCTTGATCCAACCCAGGCTATTGAGATATTAAAGGGTTACTTCTCTAGAAATCCAGAAACAGATGCCATTTTTACTTTGGGATCTATCGATAGTTCCTATGTCATTAGTTTCCTGAATGAACAGGGTTTGGTTGGGAAAGTAACTCATGGAGCTTTTGATGTTTCTGATGAAGTAGTAAGATCTATTCAAAAAGGAGACACCTTGTTTACCATTTCTCAACAGCAGTACCTACAAGGCTATTTACCAATTCATTTCTTTTATCTCTTAAACAATTATAATTTCTTACCAGCAAATGATATTTTAACAGGTCCGGGATTTGTTGATGCCGATAATGTAGAAAGTGTGGTAGAACTGGTTGAACAGAAGTATTGGTAATTTTTAATCCTTGCTAACTATTTATTATCTGGGCAAAGGCAGGAAGTTTTGATCTTCCTGCCTTTTAACTACTTGATAAGAGAAGAGGAATTAAAAAACAAGGAGTAGAATAATGAATGATAGGAAATCCCTCACTTCTTTGGTGGGAAAATATTTTCGTCAACACCCGGAATGCGGTGCATTGGTTGGTTTAATTGTGGTATTTATAGGTTTTTCTTTTACTGCTACTAGATTTTTGACTGCTGATTCCTTTGCTGGTATTGTAACTGTTGCTTCAGAACTGGGTATTGTGGCTACAGGGGTAACTTTTTTAATGATTTCTGGTGAATTTGATCTTTCAGTAGGTTCGGTATTCGGATTTTCGGCAATGTTATTTGCTATTGCTGCCGTGAATGGCATCCCTCTTTTGATAGGATTATTGTTAGCCTTATTGGCAGCAGCAGGGATTGGGCTAATAAATGGTTATATTACGGTACGTTTTCAGATACCTTCTTTTATTACTACTCTTGGTGCTCTTATGTTATGGCGAGGGGTACTTTTAGCCATAACTGGTGGTTTTCCAGTACGTTTTTGGGAATCATCTCGAATTTTAGATTTCTTAAATGGTAACTTATGGGGAGAATTTAGAGCTTCTGCTATTTGGTTTTTTGTCATTATCTTTTTACTTAATTTCATTCTTTTACGAACCAGGTATGGAAATGCTACTTATGCTACCGGTGGTAATAAGGATGCTGCCCGTCTGTTGGGAATATCTGTTGATCGAGTAAAAATTGGAAATTTTGTCATTTGTTCAGTACTGGCTGGGTTTGCTGGTTGTATTCAATTTGCCCGCTTTTGTTCTGTTGATCCAGTAAGAGGTCAGAATATGGAGTTAGAGGCAATTGCAGCAGTGGTAGTAGGAGGTACTTTAATGACCGGGGGATACGGTAATTTAATCGGGACCTTACTGGGAGTATTATTGATAGGGATGCTCCGTTCAGGACTGGTAATGGCCGGTGCTCCAGCCTATTGGTATCAGGCCTTTGTTGGATTAATCTTAATAATTGCAGTTATCCTGAATACCTATATAAAGAGGTGGTCGTTAAAATGAAAAAAAATTACAATCTAATTGAAATGAAAGAGATTAATAAACATTTTGGGACTGTGATTGCCTTAAAAAATGTTAATTTTAACGTCCAGTATCAGGAAATCGTAGGCTTGGTTGGTGATAATGGAGCTGGTAAGTCTACTTTAATAAAAATATTGACTGGTGTTTTCCCTGCTGATAGTGGAGAAATATATTTTGAAGGTAAACAGATTAAACTAGATTCTCCTAAAATGGCTCGAGATTTGGGAATTGAAACAGTATATCAGAATCTGGCCTTAATTGATCTGATGAGTATAGCCCGAAATTTCTTCTTAGGCCGAGAACCAGTGCGTCCTTGGGCTGGAGTTATTAAAGTGTTAGATAAACCAAAAATTAATAGTACCACAGAAGAGGTACTAAAAGATATTGGTATCAAGGTGCGGTCAGTGGAAGAAGAAGTGTCTGTTCTCTCTGGTGGGGAAAGACAATCGGTGGCTATAGGGCGTGCAATATATTTTGGAGCAAAATTACTGGTACTGGATGAACCAACGGCAGCCTTATCAATCAAGGAATCCCATAAAGTTTTGGATTATGTTTTAGAAGCAAAAGAGAGAGGATTATCAGTTATTTTTATTACCCATAACATTTATCATGTCTATTCGGTAGCTGATCGCTTCACTATACTAGAACACGGGGAAAAGTTAGGGGATTTTAAAAAAGATGAAGTGAGTACAGAAGATATAATTGAAGTAATACGAACTGGTCGGAAGATAGAAAAGGAAAGAACTTGAATATTTCCTTAGATAGATTAGCATTTGAGGGGGTAAGTAAAGGTGAAAAAAGAAATTAAGGCAGGAGTAATTGGTTTAGGTAGAATTGGTAAATTACACGTTCATAATATAATGGCTCAAATTGGTGAGGTAAAATTAGTTGGGGTCTCAGATGTTTTAGAAGAATCTCTAAAAGATACTGCTGAAAAATATGAGATTCCTTTAGCAGAAAAAGATTATCGTTATTTATTGGATAATAAACAAATTGAGGCAGTAATTATTTGTTCTTCCACTGATACTCATGCTCAGATTATAAGAGAGGCAGCCCAGGCTGGCAAACATATTTTCTGTGAAAAACCTATTGCCTTGGATAGAAATGAGATTGACCTGGCCTTAGAAGAAGTAAAGACGGCAGGGGTTAAACTTCAAATAGGCTTTAATCGGCGCTTTGATCCCAGTTTTAAAAAAGCCAGAGAAATGGTGAAAGAAGGCAAGATTGGTAACCCTCATCTGGTCAGGATTACCAGCCGTGACCCTGCCCCACCTCCAGTAGAATACATTAAAGTATCTGGCGGTATTTTTCTGGATATGATGATTCATGATTTTGACATGATTCGCTATCTTCTGGATGATGAAGTAAAAGAACTTATGGCGGTAGGAAGCTGTCTGGTGAATCCGGAGATTAGTAAATATAATGATATTGATACTGCTCTGGTTACTTTGCAATATAAAAATGGTGCCTGGGGAACCATTGACAATAGTAGAAAAGCCGTTTATGGCTATGACCAGCGAATTGAGGTTTTCGGTTCAGAAGGCTGTATCCAGGTGGGAAACAAGAAACCGACTGAAGTATTCTGGTATGGAGCAGAAGATACCAGAAGTGATAAACCATTATACTTCTTTTTAGAAAGATATAATGAATCTTATCTAGCAGAAATAAAACACTTTGCTAGCTGTATTAGAGAAGATAAACAACCTATGGTAGACGGATATGATGGCAAGATGGCTGTAATAATGGGCTATGCAGCCCGCGAATCATTAGCCAGCAGAAAATGGGTAACGGTAGCTGATAAATAGGATTAATTTTTTTGAAATTACTTTGATTTATTCCAATATCCAATATAGGAAAATAGGAATATGAGAACAACTATAAAAGATGTAGCGAGAGCAGCAGGAGTCCATTCTTCAACTGTCTCTCGGGTAATCAATAGGAAACCATGTATCAGTCAGGAAACGGTAAAAAGAGTCTTTTCTGCTATTGAGCAACTTAATTATACACCTAATGCCCTGGCTAGGAGTCTAAAGACTAAAAAGATACAGACCTTAGCCATGCTAATTCCCGATATTTCCAATCCCTTTTTTGCTGAATTAGCCAGAGGTGTGGAAGATACAGCCAATCAATATGGATATAATGTGATTCTATGTAATACCGATGATTGTTTTGAAAAAGAAGTTACCTATTTAAAATTGCTGGCCGAAAAACGTGTGGAAGGTTTAATTGTGGCAACAGCTCAAATCAGGGATAAGAGTATCTTAGAGTTAGGGAAAACGGGCTGTCCTTATATACTGCTTTCTCGCAACATTAAAGGTTTACAGGAAAATTCCATTTCTATTGATGATATTGCTGGCGGTTATCTTGCTACTGAGTATCTGATTAGTTTGGGACACCGAAACATTGCTCATATCGCTGGACCTTATAATACTACAACTGCCTTAGATAGAATTAAGGGATTTAAAAAAGCATTACTCACTTACGGAGTTCCCTTTCAGAAACAGTATATTGGGGAAGGAGATTTTAGAATTACAGGTGGATACCAGGTTATGAAACAATTTTTAGAACTTGAAAATCCTCCCACTGCTGTATTTACAGCCAATGATTTGTTAGCAGTTGGTGCCATAGAGGCGATTCGTGAGAATGGTTTTGATGTTCCTGCTGATATTTCTATTATCGGATTTGATGATATTAAATTAGCTTCTTATTTCTCACCACCTCTTACTACGATTCGCCAGCCTATGGTAGAGATGGGTTCTTTAGCAATTGTCAAATTATTAGAAAGAATTGAGCATAACATAACTCACCCCAATATACTTATAAAACCGGAATTAGTGGTGAGAAAGTCATGTCGAAGAATTAACTAAGATGATATTAAAGATAACATAAATCTTATATTTTTATTAACCCGTAGGGCAGAAA
>DKFO01000080.1 GCA_002452835.1 Candidatus Atribacteria bacterium UBA6794
CGAAGGGACGGGGTGTTGCCCTTGAAAACCCCTGGAAAGCTAATTAGATTTAGATTCGGATGTATCTTTTCCCTTCAATCTCTCTGATTAGATTTTTTAATTCTAAGGATAATAAAGCCTCACTCACCTGCCCAGGTGATAATAACACCAGCTCAGTTAGCTCATCAATATGCAGTGGTTCAATAGAAATATGCTGTAAAATCTTTTTTTCACAATCTGTAAGGCTCTCAGGAATGATATAACTTTGTTCTTTATTTTCGGTATTTTTCCTATCTGATAAGATTTTATTTCTCTCCTCAAACTCTTCCAAAATATCCTGATAGTTATTTACCAGTTTCGCTCCCTCTTTTATAAGATTATGACAACCTGCTGAAAGATAAGAATGAATACTGCCTGGAATAGCGAATACTTCCCTCCCCTGTTCCAAGGCAAAATCAGCAGTAATTAGGGCTCCACTTTTTTCTGGTGCCTCTACAACCAAAGTCCCTAGCGCTAATCCACTAATAATTCTATTTCTTCTGGGAAAATTATTCTTTTCTGGTTTAGTATAAAGGGGAAATTCAGTAATAACTGCTCCTTTGTTCCTAATTCTATGAGCCAATGCTTTATTTTCCGAGGGGTAAATTCTATCAATTCCACCTCCTAAAACTGCTATGGTGAGACCATCTACCTCCAAGGCACCCAGATGCGCGTTGGTATCAATACCCTTTGCCAAACCACTGATTATGACATAGCCTGATGCTGCCAATCCACCAGCTATTTCTCGGGCAACTTTCTTACCATAATAAGTTGCCTTTCGCGAACCAACAATGGCAATACCCTTTTCTTGTTTCATTGCTGCTGTGAATTCTCCCTGATAATAGATAACTGGGGGTGGACTATAGATATTCTTTAGTAAGTGAGGATAACCTTCCTCTTCAATAGTAATTACTTTAATATCCATTTTTGTTACTAATTCTAATTCAAAGTCAGGGTCGATTTTTCGTTTCTCCTGTTCAATCTTAGTCAAGGTTTCTTCTCCAATATGCAGTAAATTCATGATATTATTTGTTCTTAAGTTACAGAACCAGGCCTCTTTAAGAGAGGGAAAATGCTGTCTTAATTTAGAAAATCGTACCGGCCCTATCTCTTTTATTCGATTCCAGGCTAACCAGTATTTTAATTCTTCTTTTTCCATTTTTTTAACTTTATCCCTTAGATTTCTTACTCTATCAATACAAACCTTTGCTTACTAAAATGTTGATTTTCCCATCACTTGCTCTATTTTCACCCGGCTGGGGTGTCTGAGCTATAATCCTGCCCTCTGGTATTTGATGATGCATGGTATAAGCAATATCACCAATTTGATACCCAGATTCGGAAAGTATCATTTCTGCCTCCGCAATAGTTTTTCCAATTAAATTAGGTATTTGCTGAAAAATCTTAAGTTCTTTGATTTCCACTTCTACAGTGCGATTCTTCTTTACTTCCGTACCAGCCTCTGGTCTTTGACTTATTACTATAAATTGTTCACCCTCCCGAAAAATATGATCATCAAGCACTGCCATCTTTAACCCGGCTTGATATAATCTCTGCTGAGCTACTTCCAGTTCCATATTCACTACTGAGGGGACTTGTACCACGGGAACATTAAAAATAGTTTGGTAAGTCAAAAAAGCTAAATAGGCTCCCAGCAGAATTATGGCTATACTAAAAATTAGGATAAATAGAAAACGGCTAAATACTGAAAGAACTTTTATTATTTGATTACCCATTAGATTATCCTATTTTTTCTTGCTCATCTTTACCATATAAAATCCGTCAATATTATCGCCAGAATATCCCGGAAGTAATTGAATTGCTGTTCTAATTTCCGTATCAAATTTAACTATACCATTTCTCTCTACCAATTGAGAACTATCCGATAGGCTAAAGTTGGAATTTTCCTTAAGAAATTTATCAATTATCTGGTCATTTTCTTCTTTTTCTATACTACAGGTACTATAAAGTAATTCACCACCTGGTTTTAGATAGGAAGCAGCAGTAGCAAGCAATGCTTCCTGCAATTGATTTAGTTCTTTTAACTTATGACTATCAAAAAGTTTCCATTTTAAGTCTGGTTTCTTCCTGATAACTCCTGTTCCGGAACAGGGAGCATCAATCAATATTTTATCAGCCTTTTCTAAGTATTCCTGATCTAATTTAGTTGAGTCACTTAAAACAGTGGTAACAATGTCAATGCCTAATCTCTGGATTTCCTCCTCCACCATCTTAAGCCTTCTCTTATTTTTTTCAAAGGCAAATATTTTCCCTTTATTGTGCATAAGTTGGGCTATATGAGTGGTCTTCCCACCAGGACCACTGCACATATCAAAAATTGTTTGCCCAGTATCAGGTGCTAAAAACACTGCTGCTAACATAGAACTTTCGTCCTGAATGGAAATTAAACCTTCTTTAAATAGATAGGAATTTTTAATATCAAAATAATCTTTGATTATAATTGCAGTGGAGGGAAGATATATTCCTTCTTCAAAGTTTATTTTTAATTTAGGTAATATATCTTGTAATTCTAACTTATTAATTTTTAATGTATTTATGCGCAAAGTCAACTTAGGTTTATTATTACTGGCCTGACAGATTTTCAAACATAAATCTAAGCCATATCTTTCCAACCATCTTTCTACTAACCATTCTGGAAAAGAATAATAAATTGAGATATATTTTATTGGCTCCTTCTTTATATCAGGCCAACGAATCATGCTTGATTTTCGAATAACATTTCTTAAAACAGCATTAATTAAGGTGGAATATCCTGAATATTTGCTTTTCTTTACTAATTCTACCGATTCATAGGTAATAGCATAATTGGGAATCTTTTCTAAATAAAGAATTTGGTAAATTCCCATTCTCAGGATATTCTGAACAGTCAAAGGCAATTTTTTATTTTGATTGGTAAGAAATTGGCTAATAATCCAATCTAAACTTTTTTTAAAACGGATCACCCCGTAAGTTATTTCTTGAATTAAAGCTCGATCATTACCTTTCAGTTTATATTTAGAAAAATAGAAAGAAATTAAAATATTTAAATAGGCATCTTGTTTTTCCACTCGATCTAGTATTTCTAAAATTAACTTTCTGGTATGATAAATATTCAAAATAATTTCCTCTTTTGTTCCTACTTTTCTTATACTCTAGCCTAAAATCTAACTCAGTATATATTTGCTCCTTAAGCAAGCTATGATTAGCTCATAGTATCTAATTGGCTGAGATTCCGATACTATAAACTATGATTAATTAAATACATCACCAATCTGGGGATGATATCCATTAATAAATTCCAGGACATCCATTTCTCTAGCACCGGAAGGAACAAGACGTTTAATTACTATTATAGTATTATCTCCTGTTAATACCTGGATGCCTTCTTTCTCAACCTTTACGATGGTTCCTGGTATTTTCTGAATTAAATTATGTTCAGCCACAGATTTTTCTAACAGGTTTACTCTGGTAATTTTTATTCTTCTTCCTTTAAATTCAGTATAGGCACCAGGTAGATAAGTAAGCCCCCTTATCAGATTAAAAATTTCTCTCCCAGTTCGGCTCCAATCAATTCGGCAATCTGATTTAGTTAATTTTCGAGCATAGAAACACTTTTCTTTGGGTTGCGGTGTTAATTGATATTCCCCTTTTTTAATCATGGAAAGAACTTGCTCCAACATTTCGGCACTTTCTTCCGCTAATCTTTCCTCTAACTGCTCAAAATTTTCTTCTGGTAATATTTTTATTTTTTTCTGGCAGATAATATCACCTGCATCAATCTTTTCATTCATAAACAAAAAACTGATTCCAGTTTCTTCTTCTCCTTTAATGAGTGTCCAGTAGATGGGTGCTGGTCCTTTATATTTGGGTAATAAAGAAGGATGGATGTTTAAACAGCCATAGGCTGGTATGCTCAATATTTTTCCAGAAAGTATCTGGCCGTAGGCTACTAAAATAATCAAATCTGGTTTCAGTCCAGCAATCTCTTCTATAGCATCATCAGCGTTTATGTTTTCAGGTTGAAATAAATATAGACCAAATTGACTGGCTAATTCTTTGATGGAAGATGCCTTAACTCTTTTCCCTCTACCGGCTGGTCGATCTGGTTGAGTAATAACCGCTACCACATTTTCAGGTAAAGTTATCAATTTCCTTAAAATAGGCACTCCAAAGGAAGAAGTGCCTATAAAGATAATTCTCAATATACTAACCTCTTTTCCTATTTCTATTCAATACTTTTTAACTGTTCTTTAAGCATTAACCTCTTTGCTGGGCTTATCCGATCAATAAATAAATAACCATCCAGATGATCGATTTCATGCTGTAATACAATAGCCAGGAAACCTTCCTTGGTAATCTGAATCTTCTTTTCATTCAAATCTAAGGCTTCAACTGTAATTAATGAAGATCTGCGCACTGGAGAATAGACACCCGGAATACTCAAACATCCTTCTTCTTCTTTCACTTCTCCTGCTCGCTTAACAATAACCGGATTGATTAAGACCAGTACTTCTTTTTCTTCATTATCAATGACAATAATCCTTTTAGAAATACCTACTTGCGGTGCAGCTAAGCCTACTCCTCCTTCGGCATACATCGTTTCAATCATATCGTTTACCAATTCCCTAATCTCATCATCAACCTTATTCACCGGCATTGCCTTCTCCCGTAAAAGAGGAGAACCATATTTTTGTAATTTTAGAACAGCCATATTTCAACCTCCTAATACTATTTAATAGGCTCAACATCAATCCTCAATTTTACCTTAGGTACTTTATTTTTTAAAATAGATAAGAATAAATTTTCTTTAACTTGTTCTAAATTTTGTTTCTGACTATTTATCTTTAGCAAGAAACTCACTTCATACTTTCCTTTCTCTTTATTAATAATTAAATTATCTCCATTTAGTGAAAAATTCATTTCCAGAGCTCTTGATAAACCAGATTTATGAACATAATCCATAAATCCTAATGCACTTTTTTTCACCAATTCTTCATTTAGACCGGTAAAATCAATCCTTATCATTTTGGAAAAAGGTGGATAGTTTAATTCCTCTCGTAGTATTATTTCTTTCTGATAAAATATGGGATAACTTAACTGCTCTAAGGCCAGTAGGCTATGATGTTCAGGTTGGTAGGTCTGAATTACTAGTTCTTTAGGCTCTTTTTGATTCGCTAAATTTAAGACTATCTGATACATAAATTGAAATGCTGTCTCTGCAGATCGATAATTAGGAATATTAAGAAGATGGTCAATCAAAATAAATCCTACCAACCCTACCTGTCGATAGCATAACTCCCTAAAAAGTAGTTGGGTCCCTATTAAGATATTAATTTTACCTTGATTAAACTTACTAATCAGCTGTTTCTGAGTCCTCAAATTCGGGGCAACATCAATATCAAAACGTTGAATAATAGCCTGGGGAAACATCCTCTTGACTATATATTCTACATATTGAGTACCATAACCCATTTGTTTTAGTGTTTCTCTTTTACACTTAGGACAGTATTTTACCATCTGTAATTTTTTTCCACAGATATGGCAGGTCATCCAACCAATCTCACCTTCCTTATAATAAGATAATAGAGAATTACAGGAAGGACATTTCAGGACATAACCACATTGCGAACAAGATATGTAACTGGCAAAACCACGCTTATTTAGAAAAAGAACTATTCCCTTTTTTGCCTTAAGACATTTCACTATCTGTTGCTGTAACTGAAAACTAATAATAGGAGAAAATGATCTTTCTTTCTCCAAATTAATAATATGTATGGTAGGAAGATTCCTTTGATGTCCAGAAAGTAAGTTTTTTTCAGTTTTTAACAGGTAATTTTTATTTACAGACTGCCAATAACTTTCTACCGCAGGAGCATAACTCCCTAAAATTACCTGGCATTGTTCCAATCTCCCTCTAGCTAAAGCAACCTCTCGAGCATGATATCGGGGTGCCCTTTCCTCTTTATATAATGTAGAATTCTCCTCTTCCACAATTATTAAGCCTAAATTATTAAATGATAGAAAAATGTTAGATCTGGTTCCTATTACTACTTTAACCTTACCCTGGAGAACCTCAATAAAACGAAGGTATTTTTGAGTTTGACTCACTTTTTTATCAAAGATACCAAAGTATTCACCTAATTTTTTTGATATCTTCTTCTTAAGTGAATTACCATAGAACTGGTCTGGAATCAAGATAAGCACTTGCTTACCTTCCTCAATTGTTTTTATTATCCAGCTATAATAATAAAGGTCTCTTGTTTTATAATTACTATATTGAAAAAGGATAGGTTTAGTGGAGACCTCTACTTTTTTTAGCATCAGATTACTAAAAAGGGTAACTTGATAACTGGTATTCTGGGGGGGTATAGGTATATTCCCTATATTTCTATTAATT
>DKFO01000011.1:0-266 GCA_002452835.1 Candidatus Atribacteria bacterium UBA6794
AATCCTTCCCCTTGACAACCCCTTAGACTCTCACGCCCTTACAAGCGTGGTGCTCACTTTAACAGACTAACGTCTGTCCCGATTTGTCGGGAACTTGCTCTCATCCCCACCCTTACAGGTGGGGAGTCCCCGCTTAATTAAAGAACTTCCGACTAGCAACTGTATTTCAACGATATACGTTATACGTAATACGATATACGATTTTTGTCATTGCCAGGAGCCAATTCAGTAATAAGTAATCAGTAACCAGTAATAAGTAATAGGCA
>DKFO01000011.1:411-34815 GCA_002452835.1 Candidatus Atribacteria bacterium UBA6794
TACGTAATACGATATACCATTTTGTCATTGCGAGGAGCAAAGCAACGAAGCAATCTCATCCACTTATACCCGCATCTTTTATCTGAAAACAGTTAACTGCAAACTGATAACTATTTATCACCCTTATCTGCTTATCTATTTTCTTATCCGCAGGGCATGGGCATGGGCAGATAATCCCTCTAAATCGGCAAAACGGGCAATGTTATCCAGATCTTCCTGCAATCTGTCTTTGCTACAATAGATTACACTGCTTCTTTTTAAAAAATCAGAAACAGATAAAACTGAAAAATACTTAGCACTTCCCCCGGTCGGTAAAATATGATTTGGTCCAGCCCAGTAATCACCCAGTGGTTCCGGTGCATAAGGACCTAAAAAGACCGCCCCAAAATTCTTTATTTCCCCCAGATAAGACCAGGGGTCATCTATCTGTAATTCCAGATGTTCCGGGGCAAAGCTATTAATCAACTCTACAATCAGACTTTCATTTTCGGCCACAATAATTTTACCATTCTGGGTTAAGGAACTTAGTATAATTTCTTTTCGTGGAAAGGTACTAACTTGTTGTTCTATTCTCCGGGCTACCTCCTGGGCTAATGGAGCTGAAGTGGTCACTAAAACGGCATGGGCCTGCTCATCATGTTCTGCCTGAGAGCAGAGATCGGCTACCACATAATCAGGATTTGCACCCTCCTCTGCCCAGATAAGAATTTCACTGGGGCCAGCTAACATATCGATATCCACCTGGCCAAAAACCTGCTTCTTAGCCATAGTAACATAAATATTACCCGGTCCTATAATTTTATTTACCATATTGATCGTCTCAGTTCCATAAGCCAGAGCGGCAATTGCTTGTGCACCACCCACTTTGTAAACCTTGGAAATTCCCAAAAGTTGTGCCGTCACTAATAAATAGGGTGATAGCTTTCTTCTTTCTCCTGAGGGGCTAACCACTATTATTTCCTTCACACCTGCCAGCAGGGCAGGAACGGCTCCCATTATTAAAGAGGAAGGGTATTCAGCCTTTCCACCTGGCACATAAATCCCTACCTTCTCCAGGGGTTGTACCAGCTGTCCCAAAATCATCCCTCTTTCCTGATGATGAAGCCATGATCTTTCCATTTGAGCTTGATGAAAACTTCTCACCCTTGCTATCGCCTGCTCGATAATCTTAACTAATTCTGGGTTGACCTGTTTTTTGGCCTCCTCAAACTCTTCCTCACTCACCATTAGTTCTTCTGGTTTAAGATTGTTACCCTCCAGACGATGGGTTATCTCTAACAGCCCTTGATCCCCTTCTTTTCTAACCTGTTTTATTATATCCCGAACTTTACTTTCCACCTCACCAAGTAGTTCCTCAGAAGAAGTTTTTCTTATAGCTGCGAAGACCGATTCTCTATTTTGATCATTCAAAATTAATGTTTTCATTATTTCCATCTAAAACACCTGAATTTAATTTCCCTACTTTTTAATCTTTATTTAGAAAATTATTATCTATTATCTTATCTATTATCCTATATATCTTATCCTTTATCTTATCCCTTTTGTTCCACCATTTCTCTTAATACCTGGACTATCTGATGAATCTGTTCGTGCTTTGTCTTATAACTAATGTGGTTGGTAATCAATCTAGCACTACTGGAAGCAATCTCATCAATCACTTTCAAATTATTTTCTCGAAGGGTTTCCCCGGTAGAAACCAGGTCTATAATAACATCGGCCAATCCTACCTGGGGAGCCAGTTCTACTGAGCCAAAAAGGGTGATAATCTCTCCGTAAATTCCCTTCTGAAGACAGTAATTTCGACTAATATTAGGATATTTAGTAGCTATTCTTAAGGGGTTCTTTCGTTCTATACTCATCATTATTTCCTCTTTAGAACGGGAGCCCGCTAATACTAGCAGACAACTACCCAGATGAAGATCCAGTAATTCATAGACATCCTTCTTCTCCTCCCATAATATATCCTTACCTATCATACCGATATCTGCCACTCCCCATTCCACATAGGTGGAATTATCTTTAGGTTTAGTTATTATAAAACGAAATTTTCTATCTTGATCGAAAAATATAAGATGTCTATCTTTTTCCAAATTATATTCCAGTTTTCCAAAATAACCTGTGCTCTGCAGTAAATCCAAGATAGGCTGAAACAGGCGGCCACTGGGCACGGCAATGGTAAGAAAAGGACTTTTATTCATGCTATTCATAGGCTACCTGCTCCACTTGATCTGTTTCCAAATCGTATTGCCTCACCTTGGTCAAATCTTCAGATTGAACATCGATTAGATAACGTATCTTTTTACTTTTCAAATAGTGCTTAATTACTTTTGGTGAGTATTCCTTACTTAATTCTATCTCCACCTGCTTATTTTCATCTCTTAACTTTTGAGCTAAGCAATAAGCGAGTGCTAACAGGTCTTCTCGGTAACGAATAAAATATCTGTTATTAACTAAGGCTTTTTGCTCTATTTTCTGCTTAAAAGCTAAAATCGGTAATAATTTTTCTAGATCAATCGCTACACCGGTAGAGGGAAGGTCTCTACCGAATTTCCGACATAAAAAGTCATAGCGACCACCACCACAAATTGCTGAACCGGAATATTGAGTATAACCCTCAAAGACAATACCACTATAATAATCAAAATTTCTGATAATCCCTAAATCAACAAGTATAAAATCGCTAAGCCCAAACATTTTAAGATAATTATAAACTTCCTTAATTTCCTGTAAAGCCTGATTGACAGAGGGATTACTCTGACCAAACATATTTTTGGCCTCCTGAATAATAGACTCGTCTCCACGCCAATGGGGGAGACATAAGATAATTTCCTGTTCCCTTTTAGCCAAATCATAGTGGGATAGCAACCACTCTAATTGCACAAAATCTTTATTCATAATGGTAGCCCGCAAGGTTCTTTTTTGTTCCGGGAGGAGAGGTAATTGTTCCAGAACTGAATTAAAAAAACTGGCACTGCCTATATCAAGATAAAAATTCTCCAGACCAGCATGCTGTAAAGCCTGAATAGCCACCGCAATAACTTCAGCATCAGCCAGTCTATTATTCAAGCCAATTAGCTCAATACCAGCTTGATGAAATTCCTGTTGATCTTCAGTCTGATTACTAACTCTTCTAAAAATATTATTAAGATAATAAAATTTATAAATATTTCCCCCACTGCTGGCCAGTCTGGTAGCAGCCAGGCGAGCAATAGGGGTAGTCATATCGGGGCGTAATACCATAATCTCTCCCTCACTATTCAACAATTTAAACACCTGGCTTTTCAACTCAGGACCAATACCCGGAACCAAGGAATCAAAATATTCTAAAGTAGGTGTATCAATTTCTTGATAACCCCAGCTTCCAAATACCTTCCTTATCCTCTCTTCACAAAATCTTCTCTGCTCTACCTCTTCCGGTAAAAATCCTTGAAATCCTTTTATAATATTCATTATGATAACCTTTACTTTCTTATTCTATTTCTTATCCTAAATTAGTAAGAAATATTTTTAGTTCATTCATTTAACTATTTATCTCGTTAAATCGTTAATAATGAAATTAGATAAAATATACCACCTTACCTTTGCCAGGTCAATAGCAACTGAAAATATTTTTAACTATTTTTAAAAAAAACGAAGAAAATAATTTTTCTTTAAATGGTTTAGCGGTAACTATTAGTTTATGGGTAGCTAAAATTATTACTGAATGAAAAGTACTGAGAATTATTTTCTTAACATAATTCCAGCAGCAAATCGACCAGTGTGTGGCTGTTCTTTTCGGTTAGAAAAAAATAGATCAGAATGACAGCAGGTACATAGGCAAGCTGTTTCAATATTCTCTTGGGGTATACCACATCTTAACAACTGTATTTTATTGGCCTGCCATAAGTCAAAGAAAGCCTTTTCTCCAGTAGATGAAGAAATTATTAGATTCTCCTCTTCGGGGAAAGACTCCCTTGCTCTAACCAATACTTCTCTGCCTACCTGATAGCAACAGGGACCAATGGCAGGGCCAATAGCACAGACAATATCCTGAGCTTGAGAGCCATAATGAGATTGCATCAGTTGCACTGTTTTTTGACAAATTAAGCCGACTGTCCCCCTCCAGCCCGCATGAACCAGAGCTATCACCTTCCTCTTACGGTCAAAAAGTAACACCGGGACACAATCAGCAATAAAAATGAGTAAACAAATATCTCGGCAAGTAGTTACCAGGGCATCACTGTCTGGAAAAACTTGGGTAAAAAAAGAGGTATCCTCATTCCTTGCTCTCTCTTCTATCAAAGAAACGTTTGTTCCATGCCTCTGGTTAGCAAAGACAAAATTTTGCGTTGTTATACCCAGAGACTGAGCTAATTTAATGCGGTTTTTATGAACATCTTCCTGTCTATCCCCAACATGAGCAGCTAAATTAAAAGTATGAAAGGGTTTTTCACTGTAACCACCATGGCGAGTGGTAATAAAATGAAGAAGTTCCTGGTACTGAGCAAGGCCAGGAAAGTAAAGAAGTGGTAAATTATCTGGGCCAACCTGGGTAAATAATATATCGGAAAAGACATGTGATTGGCTATTATAGTTAGATTCAATCATAGCAAAATGGTTAGTTATTTTATTTATTTTCCTGCTTTACACCATAAACATATTTAGTTAGCCAATTTTGAAGGGGAGACCAATCTTTATAAATATTATAAACCAGCTTTAGTAAATCCCTGTTGTAGAGTTCAGGAGGAGTAGACATCTCCCTTGTGCTTAGAAGCCCATTAAAACGGATTAAATCTGCTCTTTTACTATCAGTAATATGGTATCCCTCAGGAATAGTTTTATAGTAAGCTTTATTTAGTTGGTAATCTTTATTTTCCTCGATTTTAGCAATAATCTGCACTAATTCTTCGCCACTTTCCGGGTTAGCAATCGCCTCCCGAAATAAATGCAATGCCTTCTTGGAAAAACACCTGCTTCCCGCTGCCAGATATAGTTGCTCCGGTCTTAATTCAAAATAATAACCTGAAGACTCTTTACCTTTTTTAATCTCCTGCCAAAAAAAGATAGCCAAGAATGTTTTATAAGGTTCTTGGTTACTGCTATATCTAACATCATGGTAAATCCTACTTATGGAACGATTGACTTTGGGATCAGCCTGAATCCCTGGTGAAATTTTCTGAAGCATAGGACCCATTTCTACTACAAATTTTCTAGCTGGTTGTAATACTTTCTTTTCATAATCTTTTTTACGAGCTAAAAACCAATCACGATTATTATTATCTCTCAAATTTTTTAGAAAAAAGACTGTTTCTGCCGAAAACCCTTCAAAGCGACTATTGTCTTGCCTGGACAACTTTGTCTACCTCCTGCTTGTTTGCTTACTCTACCTTTACTCTAATCAGTGAATTGAGCAGAACCTTGTAATCCTATTTCTACTGCCACTTCTTGCATGCCTCGAATGGTATCAGCAATTAATTCGGAAAGCTCTACCCCAAGCATTTCAGCGCCTTGTAGTATGATATCACGATTAACTCCTGCTGCAAAACGCTTATCTTTCCATTTCTTTTTAACCGATTTAACTTCTACATCCATCACACTCTTAGAAGGTCTTACTAAAGCAGTGGTTACTACCAAACCGGTCAACTCATCAATAGCAAAAAGTGTTTTTTCTAAATTTGTTTCTGGCTTAACCTCAGAACAAATCCCCCAACCGTGACTTACTACTGCCCGAATATAATCTTCTGGCCAGCCTTTTTCCTGGAGTATTTCCCTGCTCTTCTGGCAATGCTCCTGGGGATACCTTTCATAATCTAAATCATGAACCAGACCAATAATCCCCCACTTTTGTTCATCTTCCCCCATTTTTCTAGCTATATAACGCATCACCCCTTCCACAGCAAGGGCATGTTTTATTAAACTATCATCATGATTATATTCTTTTAATAATTGTAAGGCTTCTGCTCTGGTGGGAATATACTTATCCATGTAACTCCTCCTTAGGTATAAGGTATCATCAATTTTTCCATTCATTATAACACTATACCTTTAATAATTACAAGGAAAAGAAAAACTCTGGTAAGTCCAGAGTATTAAGAGATAAGATTTCACCATGGTAAATTTTAGATAAAGTTAGATAAAGTTAGATAAAGCGACTGCCTGGATTCTCAAGAGGGGCTCCTCTTCGGCAGAGAGGACATTCTTCGGGAGAATAGGTCTTAATATTCATTAGTAAGGCACTGTAGAGGGGTAAGGGTAATGAATATTCTTTACTTCTTCGGTCAACAATACAAGCCACTCCAATTACCTCTGCACCTCTTTTTTCTACCAATTCCTTCACTTCCATGGTCGATTTACCGGTGGTAATAACATCCTCTGTAATCAGCACCTTTTCACCGGGTTTAATAACAAATCCTCTCCTTAATTGCATAATCCCTTCTTTACGTTCGGCAAACATGGCCTTCTTATTTAATTGTCTGCCCAATTCATAGGCCACAATAATACCTCCCAAGGCTGGTCCCACTACGAGGTCTATCTCCAGATGTCGGACTTTATCAGCAATTAATTTTATTACCTGGGTAGCATAAGAAGGGTATTGCAATATTCGGGCACATTGGATATAACCGTCACTGTGCATACCAGAAGAAAGTAAAAAATGTCCGCCTAATATTGCCCCTGTTTTTTTTAGTATTTCCCAGACCTCTCTTTCTTCCCTGCTCAATGCCGTAACATTTTTTAATAATAAATTTTCCATACTATATTTCCCTCTTATTTTATAATACCGCGAATCTCCTCTAAGGAATGAATGCCTTCTTTTTTTAAATAACGGTCCATCTCCTCGATAATCTGCAAACAGACAGCAGGATTCATAAAATTAGCTGTGCCAACTTGAATACAGGTTGCCCCTACCATAATAAATTCCAGGGCATCCCTACCATTACAGATACCACCTATGCCCATAACTGGAATGCTTACCTTCTGGCATACTTCATGCACCATACGGAGGGCAATGGGTTTAATAGCGGGACCAGAAAGTCCGGCATATACATTATCAAAGACCGGTTTTCTCTGGTCAAGATCAACAGCCATAGCCTTAAAGGTATTGATTAAGGATAATCCATCGGCACCTTCTTCCTCGCAACTTTGAGCAATCTTAACTAGATCATCAGTATTGGGAGACAACTTAACCATCAAAGGCAATTTGGTTACCTTCCTTACCTCTCGAACTAATTCTCTGGCAGTTTGGGAAGTCATACCAAAAAGTAATCCCCCTTCTTGGACATTGGGACAGGAGATATTCAACTCAATAAGATCAACCTCTTCAGGGATTAAGGAAACAATCTTAATATATTCCTCAATTGTCGCGCCACTGACATTGACTATAATTCTAACCTTTAAATCTCTCAAAATGGGTAATTCTTGCTTAAGATATGATTTTATACCTATATTTTCCAGCCCGATACTATTCATTATTCCGGAGGCAGTCTCCCAGATTCTAATACCCTTGTTGCCAGCTTTAGGTTCTAAAGTTAATCCTTTGCTGCATATTCCTCCCAATTGAGAAAGGTCAAAATGTTGTTGATAACCAGTACCAAAGGTTCCGGAGGCAGCAACTACTGGATTTTTAAAAAGTAGTGGACCAAATTTGACTTGCAGATTATTATGCAAAAAAGATTTCCTCCCCCCGAAATACAGGTCCGTCCTGACAGGTTAATTTATTCCCCTTACTGGTCTGACAGGTACAGGATAAACAGGCGCCCAGACCACAGCCCATTCTGCGTTCTAAAGAAATAAATATTTGAGTTTTTTGCTCTTTCTTCTGTTTCACAATGGCCTTCATCATCTCTTCCGGACCACAAGCAAAGACATAGTCGTATAGATTGACATTTACTTTCTGGGAAATTAAGCCCCCAATATCGATTATTAATTTATGCGCCACTTTTTCAAAACAATCAGTCAAAAACGCTTTTTCTTTAAAACCTAAATAAATATCAACCAACTCTACCTTATTATCAACCTTTAATTCTCTGGCTGTCAGATAAAGGGGAGCCAGACCCATACCTCCCCCAATCAAGGCTACGTTACCTTTTGCTGGGGGGAACCCCTTACCATAGGGACCAAAAATCTGAATGGTATCTTCTTTTTTTAATTTACTCAATAACCTGGTACCTTCGCCAATTACCTGGTAAATAAAACTTATAGATTGGCTATCCAGGTCAAAAATGCTGAAAGGTCGTGAAAGCACAGGGTGGTAACCATCCCAACCTCTGAGCATATAAAATTGCCCCCGGGAGCCTTCAAATTTTCCCTCAATTTTTAGATGGTAAATATTACTAGCTATCTTTCGATTAAAGATTATCTTTGCCATTTAAAAATATCTTCTTTCATCATTTGCACCTTTTCTCTGGCACACTCGGCAAAATGGTGGTCTTCTTTAATACCTTTATGGGCACCAATAATATCCCGGGAAGAATTTATTACAAAGCGTCTCTTCCCTTTAAGCAATGGACTAAGATCAATTGATTTCCCTCCTTGAATGCCATAACCAGGAATTAGGAAAAAAGCATGAGGGCAGGCTTGCCATATCCTAATCATATCTTCCGGAAAAGTGAGACCGGCAACTCCTCCTATAAGACTGAGACCACTGGCACCAATAAAGGGCTCACCCCATTCATTTACTTTTTGGGCTACCTTTATATAAAGAGGTTCTCCTTCTACCTTTAATTCTTGAAAATCTCGGGAACTCTCATTAGAGGTATGAATCAGGACAAAGATACCTTTTTCTCCTGTTTCCAGGTATTTGAAATAGGGGCTGATACTGTCTTTCCCTAAATAGGGATTCATAGTGACCAAATCTACCTCAAAATCACCGGTAAAATGGGCTTTGGCATAAAATTCTGCTGTAATTTGAATATCACCTCTTTTTACATCACCAATAACAATTTTCTTACTATCACGAATATAATGAACAGTGCGACTATAAGCCTTTAATCCTTCAACTCCTAAAGCTTCATAGCAGGCAATTTGTAATTTATAACAGGCTACCAGGTCTTTGGTAGCCTCCACAATTTGACGATTATATTTGAATATCTTTTCCTCCAGACTCATCGCAGCTTCTTTCAGGTACTCTGGTAATAAGGAAAATCTGAAATCCAGTCCCACACAAACTGGACTTTTTAAAGCCTCTTCATACAATTTATCTATAATCATCTTTTTAATATTCCTTACTTAAAAAGATATCGAATTGCCTCACCAAAATCTAAACAAAAAAGTATCGATGACTTACATAAAAATATAAAGAAAATTATCTTCATTATAGATTAATTCACTCTATATTGAAAGAAATATTTTTTCTCATAGAGGGGGAAGTTCGGAGATGTTAACCAAGTAAGATCTAAGTATAAGGTTCTAAGAGGTTAGGTCTCAACATTTGCCATTTCTTTCTTCTTTAGTACTGACTCAACCATTTGCTAATTCTTTATGCAAGGGAACAACACAACCAATTTCTTCATTAGCGGTCTGTTTCTTCAATATAACATGACTGCCACGCTGACGGGCTCGCTGAAAGCCAAGTCTTTCCAATCTTTGTATTGCTTCTTCTCCAGAGATTCTTTTCAACTTAGACATTAACAACTACCTCAAAGGTAGTCAGCAGTGGTCTTGAAATCTCTTCCAAAGGGAACTCTTCAAGATATAATTCAGTAGCTTCCTTAAGATTTGCGATTGCTTCCTCGATAGCATATCCCTGACTTACAGTGCCAACTTCAGGACACTCTGCAACATAAATATCATCTTCTTTATGAAGAACTGCGGTAAAGGTTTGTACAGACATTTTACACCCTCTGTTTTTGTCATATTATAACTTTTCTTTGTGAATATAAAAATACCTTTTTGTCCACAATTTAGGCTAACGACCTGTGCTCTCGACGTCCTTCAGCCCTAAGGTCTGGTCAGGTCCAGGCGAGTCGGGTCTTTCCGTTCTTGGGCTTGGGGAGGTGTGTATCTAAAAAAATTGATTTTTATTTCTCTGTTTTGCGCTCAATGGCAAATAAAAGTTCTGCCTTAGCTGCTATTTGGCCGTCTACAGTAGCAGTGCCTTTACCCAGACCAAAGGGTCCTTTTCTTTTTATGATTTCTACTTCTAATTTTAAGCAATCTCCCGGGATTACCTTTCTTTTAAAGGTGGCCTTATTTATGCCAGCAAAATAAACTAATTTCCCTTTATTTTCTTCCTGGGTTAAAATAGCTACTGCACCTACCTGAGCCATAGCTTCAATTATCAATACTCCCGGCATCATCATTTCCTGGGGAAAATGTCCCTGAAAAAAAGGTTCATTTACCGTTACATTTTTATAACCAACAGCCTTTTCTTCTGGAATTAGTTCACCAATACGATCCACCAATAAAAAAGGATAGCGATGGGGAATGATTTTTTGAATTTCATCACTGTTTAACAATTTAACTTACTCCTCTTCCGGTTGCCATTTCTTAAATAAAAGGCTCACATTATGCCCTCCAAAGCCAAAAGAATTAGAAAGGGTATATTTTAATTCTTTTTCTCTCCCTTTTTGAGGCACATAATCGAGGTCGCATTCCGGGTCTGGATGTTCCAAACCAATAGTGGGGGGAATAAAACTATCCAGTGTGGCCTTGATACAGACAATGGCCTCTACGGCACCGGAAGCTCCCAACAGGTGACCAATCATCGATTTAGTAGAACTAATCGGAATGGAATAGGCAATATCCTTAAGAATCTTTTTGATGGCTTTCGTTTCACAAAGATCATTGTGGGGGGTACTGGTTCCATGGGCATTAATATACGATACCTCTCCAGGAGTAATCCCTGCTTCTTCAATTGCTTTATGCATGGCTTCTGCTCCTCCTTCCCCTTCTGGTTCGGGAGCAGTAATATGGTAAGCATCGCAGGTAATTCCACAACCAACTAATTCCGAATATATTTTTGCACCTCGCTTAAGGGCATGTTCCAGAGTTTCCATAACCAAAATGCCGGCACCTTCTCCCATAACAAAACCACTTCTTTCTGCATCAAAAGGGATGGAGGCTCGTTCAGGATTATTGTTAGCACACAATGCACCCATGGAAGTAAATCCGGCTACTGCCAAAGGGGTAATAACAGCCTCTGTGCCACCACTTAAAATAACAGAAGCAAGACCTTGTTGTAAAAGACGGAAGGCATAATGTATAGCTGAGGCACTTGAGGCACAGGCACTAACTACACTTTCGCAAATCCCTTTTAATCCATATTTGATGGCTATATTGGCAGAGGCAATATTAGAAATGGCCATGGGAATAAAAAAGGGGGATACTTTTTGGGGACCCTTTTTAATCCGCTTCTCGTCCTCTTTCTCCAAAGTAGAAAAACCGCCAATTCCAGTCCCTAAAATAACCCCCCAGTCATCTTTAGAATGATTATTAAGGTCTAAACCAGAATCCTTTATTGCTTCATCTGTTGCTATTACTGCCAGCTGGCTATAGCGGTCCATTCTTTTCGCTTCTTTAAAGTCCAATATATTTTGTATATCAATATTTTTTACCTCTGCAGCAATTTTAACTTTAAAATTAGAGGTATCAAAAGATTGGATAAAATCAATACCATTGATACCTTTTTTAATATTAGCCCAGAATGTTTTTACATCATTTCCAATCGGGGTTACCGCACCCATCCCGGTAATTACTACTCTATGGGTCATATTTTACACCACCTTTAAATCTCCATACCGCCATCAACTCGAAAGACCTGGCCGGTAATATAATTTGCTTCATCGGAAATTAAAAAATGCACCAGATGAGCAATCTCCTCTGGTAATCCTAATCTACCCATCGGTATCCGTGATAAAATTTTCTCTTTTTGTTCTTCAGTAAGACGATCGGTCATATCTGTTTTAATAAAACCAGGAGCAATGGCATTAATAGTAATGTTTCTGGTGGCCAATTCTTTAGCCACTGACTTGGTAAAGCCAATGATACCAGCCTTGGAGGCGGCATAATTCGCTTGCCCTATATTTCCGCCAATTCCCACTACAGATGAGATATTGACCATTCTACCATACCTGGCTTTTATCATTATCTTACTGGCGTATTTAGTACAATAAAAGGTCCCCAAGAGATTAATAGCTATCACCTCATTAAATTCTTCCTCTTTCATTCTTACTAACAGGTTATCCCTGTTAATACCGGCATTATTCACTAAAATGTCTAAACGTTTAAAATTTTCTAGAGAACTTTGAATTATTCTTTGCGCCTCAGCAGGGCAACTGACATCTCCCTGCACCAGGATGCATTTACTACCTAAAGTTGCTATCTCTTGAGCCAAATTAAGAGCTGCTTTTTCATCTTGGTGGTAATTAAGAATCAAGTTAATTCCTGAAGAGGCTAATCTTAAGGAAATAGCCCTACCAATACCTCTGGTTGCTCCAGTTATCACTGCTGTTTTACCTTCTAAATTTGCTGACATTTACAACTCTCCAGTATCTGTAGGGTATTATTCAGGGAGGAGATGTCTTCCACATTACAGATGATCAAATTCTTATCAATTTTCTTTAAAAAGCCGCTCAATACTTTACCAGGACCAATTTCAATAAAAGTATCTACACCATCTTGAATCATTTTCAACATGCATTTTGTCCAGAGCAGGGGATGCATTACCTGCTTTTGTAAAAGCTCCTTAATCTGTTCTCTGTTAGCAATATAATCAGCAATAACATTACTGATTACTGGAATTTTAATATCTCCCATCCTGATTTGTGCAAGCTCCTTACCCAGGCGTTCTGAGGCTGGACGAAGCATGGAAGTATGAAAAGGAGCGCTAACCCGTAAGGGAATAACCCTGAGTGCACCTTCCTTTTTGGCTAATTCTCCAGCAAAATCGACCGCTTTTACTTCACCACCTATAACCACCTGTCCTGGGTAATTATAATTTGCCGGTTCTACTATTCCTGCCGAGCTGGCCTTTTTACACACTCCCTCCACTATTTCATCTGCCAAACCTAAAATAGCCAGCATCTTACCCACTCCCAAGGGAACTGCTTCTTGTATAAACTTACCTCTCTTTTTAACTAATTGCACAGCAGTGGCAAAATCCAAAGCTTCTGAACAGACTAAAGAAGCATATTCACCCAAACTCAAACCAGCAGTAACATCAGGTTTAAATCCCTTCTCCTGTAAAATAGTCCAGGCGGCAATGCTGGTAGTCAAAATAGCTGGTTGGGTATTTTCAGTTTTATTTAGTTCCTGTTCCGGCCCCTCAAAACAAAGCTCTTCCATTTTCAAACTAAGTGCTTCATCGGCTATCTTATATATCTCTCGACAGGAAGAAAAGTGATCATAAAGCTCTTTACCCATACCAACATATTGGGCTCCCTGGCCGGAAAATAAAAAAGCAACCTTACCCATTTTCTATTACCTCTTTATTACCTCTTTATACCATAGCTCTATTTCTTCGCAAGCAGTCAGCCTGCTCGACAATTAGTTGTTCAGCCTGTTCTGTTATTTCGGTAATAATTTCTCGACAACTCTGTTCCTTTTGTACTAAACCGGCAATCTGACCAGCCATAATAGAACCTTTTGCCATATCACCTTCTCGGACTGCCCGGTAAAAAGCTCCTTTCCCCAGTTCTTCAAACTCTGCTAAAGAGGCGTTTGTTTTTTCCAGACGTTGAAATTCACGTGCCAGCTGATTCTTAATTACCCTGACTGGATGTCCGGTAGCTCTCCCGGTTACCATGGTACTGGTATCTTTGGCCTGTAGAATCTTCTCTTTATAGGCACGGGAAACATTACATTCATGGGCCACTAAAAAACGGGTCCCGATTTGGACTCCTACCGCTCCCAGCATAAGAGCAGCAGCCAGACCCCGCCCATCTCCAATACCCCCGGCAGCAACTACCGGGATACTAACTGCATCTACCACCTGTGGAACAAGGGCCATGGTAGATAATTCACCAATATGCCCACCTGCTTCCCCACCCTCAGCAATAACGGCATCAGCACCCATCTTTTCCATTCTAAGAGCAATAGAAACTGAAGGCACAACTGGTATTACTTTGATTCCGCATTGCTTCCAGGAAGAAATATATTTTCCAGGACTACCGGCACCAGTTATAATCACTTCTACACCTTCTGCCATAGCCACTTTTCCAATCTCTTCTGCCTGGGGATTCAGAAGCATAATATTTAAAGCAAAAGGTTTCTTAGTTAAAAGTCTGGTTTTTCTAATTTCTTCTCTTATCCATTCTTCTGAAGCATAGCCAGCAGCAATAACACCTAATCCACCAGCATTGGAAACAGCGGAAGCAAGACTGGCATCGGCAATCCAGGCCATACCACCCTGTATTATAGGATACTCAATATTGAGCAGTTCATTGATGAGTGTATGTATCATCTTTAATTCTCCTTATCTATTCCATTTTAACAGAATTGCACCCCAGGTCAACCCTCCACCAAAACTAACCATAATGATGCGATTACCATTCTTGATTACTCCTTTAGAAATCATCTCATCTAAGGCTAAGGGAATACTTCCAGATGAGGTATTTCCAAAGTGGTCCAGGTTTTTGTAAAATTTTTCTATAGGGGCTTTTAATTTCTTGGCAACATAATCAATAATTCGATAATTAGCCTGATGGGGGACAATGTAGTCAATATCATCAATAGTCAGGTTATTTTCTACTAATATTTTTAGAATGCTTTTTAACATGATATTGGTAGAAAATTTGAAAATCTCTCTCCCATTCATAAAAACATAGGAGTGGTTTTCCAAAGCCGAGCTATCCTCAACAAAGGGATTGTTCACAGATAGGGCTGGTATGGTTAAAAATCCCTCTAAATCACCATTTGAACCAGTATAAGTTGCAATAATACCCTCTCTATCACTGCGCTTCAATATCGCTGCTCCACCTCCATCTCCAAATAAGACACAGGTATTTCGATCCTGCCAGTTAATCACTTTGGACATTACTTCAGCCCCGATTACCAGGGCACAGCTACTTTGGCCGGATTTAATAAATTGATCGGCAATCTGAAGCCCATAAATGAAGCCAGTGCAACCAGCAGAAATATCAAAACTGGTCACCTCTTTTAACTTTAACTCCCCTTGCACCAGGTTAGCAGTAGAGGGAGTAAAAAAATCAGGTGTCACCGTAGCCATAATTACCAAATCAATCTCCTCAGGGCTAATACCGGCATGTTTGATGGCATTGGCTGCTGCCTTTACTGCAATTTGGCTTGTTTTTTCCCCAGTAGATATTCTCCTTTCTGAAATCCCGGTTCTGGTAGTAATCCATTGGTCTGAGGTATCAACCATATCTTCTAATTCTGTATTACGCAAGATTTTCTCTGGTGCATAACTACCTATTCCTATAATTTCACTGTAAAACATTTCTTCCTTCCTTTACACTCTTCCTATTTTGGAAGTTAACTCTGGAATATTATAAATTGTTAGTAGCTTCCTCTGTTAGTATTTATTAGTAGTATCTACTAAGACCAAGTATACATTTGCTTCCTTCTTCTGTCAAGAATAAAAACATTATATTCAATGGAAATCTTTCCCCTTGAGATCCCCTGTGAGCCTGCTTCTTAACGTCAGCTAAGGGACTGGGGACAGTTTCGTAATGATACTTTGTATTAGTAGTTTATCTTATTAGCATCGAAATTTATTGGAAGTTCTGATACTATAAATACTATGGAAATAGCGTAAGAACTTAGTAGCTGTTTTACAAAATTAACCTGCCTGATTGTGCATGGATAATAGTATGAGTATTCTTTATATTTCAATCCACCCTATTCCAATCTACTTCAGATTTTCTTGGAAAAGATTTAGCTGCTCCTTTCTTCTGAATAGAGTAAGAAGAAATTAGATTTCCTATCTTGATAGCCCTGGTAATATCTCCCGATTGTATCATCTCGGATAAAAAACCAGCAATAAAGCAATCTCCCGCTCCAGTAGTATCTACCACCTTCTCCACCGGTACAGCCGGGAAAATATTCAAGATACCTTTATCTTCATATCCTGCTCCCCGTTTGCCTAATTTAACAATAACTTCTTTCACTCCCCAGGATTTAAGAATATGAATAGCTTCTAATATATTACGAGTTTTAGTAAGTTCCTTCAGTTCTATTTCATTAGGAAGAAGATAGTCAACCCACTCCCAAATATCATTATTAACTTTTTCTTTTACTGGGGCAGGGTCTATTACAATCTTTAATCCATATTTTTTGGCAAGTTTTAATGCGGTAAGAATTGATTTGGAGGGAATTTCAAATTGGGTTAAAAGCCAGGAGGAATTCGCAAAAAACATTTCGTTATGGATAATAAAATCTTCATCCACTTCTTTATTCGCTCCTGGATAGATTACGATTGAATTCTGTCCCTGAGTATTAACCCATATTGAGGCAACACCAGTAGAAACTTTTTGACTCTGGGTAATTCCAGAAATGTCTACTCCACTTTCCTTTAATGAAGAAATGGCAAAATTGCTAAAGACATCCTTACCTACCTTGCCTAACATCAAAGTAGGAACACCTAATTTAGCGAGAGCGATAGCCTGATTAGCTCCTTTACCTCCTTGAAAAATACCAAAATCACTACTAATGAGGGTTTCTCCAGGTTTGGGGTAGCGAGAGATAAAGGAGACAAAGTCTATATTGATACTTCCCAACACCAGAACTTTTTCCATAATTGCTCCTTTTTTTATAAACAAAATATTCAGGGGAGGTATCCCCTGAAACCCCTCATCATCACCCTCACCTTCCCTCTCCCTTCTAAGGGAGANNAAATATAAAATATATTATTTCTTATTTAAAAAGAATATCTTGTAGTATCAGAATTTTTTTGAAATTCCGATACTACAAGATAATCAGTGAATATTCCTTCTTGAGTATTAGAATTTCCTGGCAATTCCGATAACATTCAATTAATCATGGGACAATGTCCTTCTTACTGCTTCTTTCCAGCCATTGTATAATTTCTTTCGTTCTACAGAATCAATTTTACAATTAAAAACCATATCAATGGATCTTAATTTTTTTATCTCCTCTTTAGTCTCCCAAAATCCTAAGGAAAGTCCTGCCATAAAAGTAGATCCCATGGCTGATAGTTCCTCTATTTTACTACGAACAACAGTTACACCTAATATGTCGGCTTGAAACTGCATTAAAAACTTATCTCTTGTTGGACCACCATCAACACGCAATTCCTTAATACCAACTCCTGACTCTGTAACCATTAAATCTAATACATCTTTTATCTGATAGGCAATTGATTCTTCTGCTGCTCTTACAATATGAGCCTTTTTTGTTCCTCTAGTAATTCCCAGGATAGAAGCCTTAGCCTCGCTATCCCAGTAAGGAGCACTTAATCCCACAAATGCTGGAACTAAATATACCCCTTCATTATTATTGATAGAAGAGGCTATCTTTCCCGATATCTTTGCATCTGGAATTAACTCCAAATCCTCTACCAGCCATTCAATTGTTGCTCCTGTGCAATTTATATTACCCTCCAAAACATACTCTACTTGACTATCCATCCCCCACGCTATAGAGGTTACCAGACCATGGTGTGATTGTAAAATTTTTGTTCCAACATTCATCATAATAGAGGAACCAGTACCATAAGTTGCCTTAGCCATGCCTTTTTCAAAACAGTTCTGTCCAAATAACGCAGCATGAGAATCACCCATTACACCAGTTATTGGTATTTCTTTATTCAGTATTCCGTTTATGGTGGTATAACCAAATATTTCATTAGAATATTTAATATCAGGAGCCATGGTTTTTGGTATATTAAATACTTGCAGTAATTCTTCATCCCACTTCAACTCTTTGATATTAAATAATTGCGTTCGACTAGCATTTGAATAATCTGTCACATGGAATTGTCCATTGGTAAGCTTCCATATCAGCCATGAATCAATAGTGCCATATATTAATTTCCCCTCTTCGGCTTTTTGCCTAGCCTTCTCAACATTCTCTAATATCCATTTTATCTTTGCTGCCGAAAAATAGGCAGATAGAACTAATCCAGTTTTTTCCTTAACTATCTCTGCATAACCCTGTTCAATTAATCTATTACAAATATTCTTTGCTCTGTTACAATGCCAAACAATGGCATTGTATATCGGTTTTCCAGTCTGTTTATCCCATACCAAAACTGTCTCTCTTTGATTTGTAATAGCTAACCCAATAATCTGTTGGTCTTTAACATTTGTTTTTTTGAGTATATCTTGGACAACCTGTAGAGTATTCTGGTATATCTCCTCTGGGTCATGTTCAACCCATCCAGGAAAAGGATAATATTGCTTATGTTCTTTATTACACCTTTGAACAACTTGTCCTTTTTGATTACAAAGTATCGCTTTTGTTGCTGATGTTCCTTGATCTATTACCAAAATATATTGATTTACCAACTACCAGACCTCGAATTATATTTTTCTTTTTAATTAATCTATCATTTTTATAGCAACATTAAATATGTTATCGACTGATAGACCATAATGTCTAAAAACTTCGTCTGAACTTCCAGTAACTGCTGGTTCATCAGGTATCCCGATTATTCTCATAGGAACTGGAAAGTTTTGCACCACTTGTTCGGATACTGCTGCCCCCAATCCACCATAAATACTGTGTTCTTCGATTGTAATGATGTGCCCGGTTTCTTTTGCAGCCTTTATTATAATTTCTTTATCAAGGGGTTTTATTGTATGCATATCTATTACTCTGGCATTTATACCTTTATTTCTAAGCAAAATACCTGTTTCCAATGCAATACTTACAGTCTCTCCTGTTCCTATAATGGTCAGGTCTTTTCCTTCTAAAATTGTATTTGCCTTGCCTAAAGTAAAGGGAACTGCATTTACTGAGTATACCTCCGGAACAGTATTTCTTCCCATCCGCACATAAACCGGTCCAACATAATCCACCAGAGTCATGGTCATTTTTCTGGTCTGGTGTACATCGCAAGGAAGAATAATACTGATCCCAGGTATTGCTCTTATGGCTGAAATATCGTGTAACGAATGATGGGAGGACCCTAAAGGACCATAACTTACCCCTCCACTTACCCCAATAATCTTTACATTAGTATTGGAATAGGCGACATCTAATTTGATTTGTTCTAAACTTCTTGTAGATAAAAAAGATGCTGGTGCACATACAAAAGGCTTTTTTCCACAGGCAGCAAGTCCTGCTGCTATGCTTACCTCATTTTGTTCTGCAATACCTGTTTCAATAAATTGCTCTGGAAGCTGAAATACAAAATCTTCTAAAGTAACTGAACCTCTGGCATCAGAGGTTATGGCAATAATTTCTGAGTCATTTTTGGCAAGCTCCAGAAGTGTATCAGTAAACATTTTTCTACACGGTATATTTGAATTTATTTTCAATATAGATATAATCATTAACCTCTATTTATTTAGTTGAAAATCCAATAACCTTAGTGCTTCTTTCAGTTGCTCTTGGTTAGGAACTTTATGATGCCATTTCGCATCATTCTCAATAAAGGATACCCCTTTGCCTTTAATTGTGTTGGCTATTATCAGGTGAGGTTTTTCTTTTTTTATTGGCATTATTTTCAATGTATTAATTAACTCTTTGATGTTATGTCCATCCACTATTAATGTATTCCAACCAAATGCAGTCCATTTTTCTCTAAGGTTTTCCAGGCTCATGATATCCTCTGTATTTCCACTAATTTGTAAATGGTTTCTATCAACAATTCCAATAAGATTATCCAATTTGTAATGTTTCGCGGCCATGGCTCCTTCCCATATCGAACCTTCTGCTAATTCTCCATCTCCCATTAACACATAGACCTTATAGTCCTTTTTATTCAATTTTCCAGCTATAGCCATTCCAACAGCAACTGATAAACCATGACCAAGGGCCCCGGTATTCATTTCTACACCTGCTACTTTTACATTTGGATGGCCAATTAAATCGGAATTGTATTTGCAATAGCTTTTCAACTTATCTTTGGAAAAAAAACCTAAATCAGAAAGAATTGTATAATAGGCTTCTACGCTGTGTCCTTTGCTTAGAACAAATCTATCCCGCGATTCCCACTTTGGATTTTTAGGATTTATTTTCATAATTTCATAATAAAGCACTACCAATATATCAACTGATGATAATGATCCCCCTGTATGTCCGGTCTGGGCATTATATATCATCTGTAATAACTCTTTACGTATTTGTATGGCCTTGTTTTCTAATACTTTTATTCTATCCAAGAATATTTTTACCTAATTATTTATATTATGAATAAATATAAAAAGATCAGAATTAAATTAAAATTATTTTTGGAGGTTATCAGCTTTCCACTGTAAATATTTAGCTGCTTCTTCCAGGATATCAGCCACATTACCTCTGGCCATGGCAACATGGTGCTCAAATCCTTCGTTACAAATATAATTCATTACTTTTTGGAGATTTTTTACTTCTGCTACTGCAATTCCCCCATCCATAGGAAATGGGGCATCTAAAAACTTACCTTCTCCGATATAGCTCTTCAGATATCCTTTTCTATCATCTGTAGAAACCCTAAAAAATGTAAAATTTCCCGGTGCAACATGACCTTTAATAGCGCCAAAACAACTTTCCTTGCCAATAGTTGCTCCTAAAATATCCAGTTCGGAAATTTCTATATCATTCTTCAGGAAGCTCCTGGGAAAATTGCTACAATGGGTGCAGGCACATTGATTAAGATTATCTCCATAATTGTTATTCCAATCCAAAAGAGCGGGGGGATTACCAGAAGCCAATTGTAAACAAAGCATACTTAAAGCCCCACAAATATCCAGCTCACAGGCAAAAGGGATTCCTCTCTCACTAAGCATGCTCATTGTTAGACAAGGTGCACAACCATAATTATATTCCAGACTATCCCAACACTGAATTGCTCCAGCAATAAGCTCATTTTTTTCAATAAATTCTTCAACCGCTAAACTAAAACGAGCTTGCCTCATAATACTTTCGTTATTAATTCTAGAAGGAATTTGACCATAATTTCTTATTTCATCTGCTTTCAAGGCTGTTTTCGCTGAATCAATTTTATTAGCAACAGCCAATACATCTGAAAGGTCTATAGGAATAACTGTGATTCCAAAATACTGTAATATTTTTTCACTGAAACGCATAGTTTGAAAAGCAGCCGGGCGTGTCCCTATAGCTCCTAATCTGGCATCTTTTAAACCTCCAACTATTCGACATACCCGTGCAAATTTATCTAAATCAGCCTTAAATTCATTACTATCAACATCTTCGGTATGAAGAATTGTATTGGTAAAAGGTATTCCATACTGAATAAGGTTATTGCACACTGATATCTTACCACAAAAAGAATCCCGTCTTTCACTTACTGATACTTTATCTATTTCGTCACAGGAAGCCTGTACTAAAACTGGGACATGAAGACCTGAGAGGGCAATACTATTTACAATGGCTAATTCATCACCAAAATTCGGAAGAATAACTAGTATACCGTCAATTTTATCTTGGTTTTCCTTAAAAAGAGAGGCACATTTTTTTGCGTCCTGATAAGTTTCAATACTTCCAGAAGCGGTTTCATCTTCCGGAAGTATTATAGTATTATATCCCAAAGAATTTAAAGTCTTAAGAAGTATCTTTCTATCGTTCCGAGCTAACATAGGATTAAAAATACCTCTTGTGCCAATAATAACCCCGAAAGTAATAAAATTATCTTTCATATTTATTATTCCATCTCCTACTTTCGTAAATACCTTAGTAATTATATTAATATCAGCTGAGTATAAGAATATAAGATTGAATATTAAGGTATCCATAAGTAGGGTGGCTGCGAACCTCTCTATTTCAGTGTTTCGCAGCCACCCTACTTTTAAGCAATTTTTCTAATCTTTTTTCTGCGGCTTAGGAGCAAATTTCTCATATTGATCAGCATTCTCAGGAGTAATCAATACCATATCAATGGATTGTTTTTCTGGTTTACCAGTACTACCAGTTCTAATCCACAGGTCGGCTTGAATAGCAGCCTGGGTAGCCATCTCAGCAACCGGCTGTAATGAAGTAGCTTTTAATTCACCTTTTAAGATTGATTCAATAGCATCATCACTACCATCGAATCCAACACAAATCACATCATCTCTTCCTGCTGTCAATAATGCAGCCTGGGCACCTAAGGCCATAGTATCGTTGCCACAAATGACACCTTTGATATCTGGATGTTGTTGCAAGATTGTCTCCATTACACTATAACCTTCTGTTTGACTCCAATTAGCTGTTTGTTGGGCAACCATCTCCATACCTGGGATTTGATCGAGAACATCATGATAGCCCTGAGAGCGAATATGAGCATTGGTATCCGTATCTTTACCGGTCAGTTCAACATATTTACCTTCTTCGTTCATCAACTCTGCAAAATATTCTGCCAGAATTGTAGCACCTTGATAATTATTAGAAATAATTTGGGATACTGCTACACCTTCTTTAGTAATTTCTCGGTCCACTAAGAAGCAACCAATTCCAGCATCCTTAGCTTTCTGAACTGCTGCTACTGTAGCATCAGCTCCAGCATTATCCAGGATTATGGCAGCTACGCCCTGAGCAATAACGGTCTCAAACAGTTCCATTTGTTTATTAGCATCATCATCATGTACTAACTTGATTGTTTTGTATCCCAACTCTTCAGCTTTTGCTGCAGCTATTTCCTGCATCGTTCCAAAGAATGGGTTTTCTACCGGTGGCACGATTACGGCTATTGTTTTAGCACCTTCCTGGGCAAATATTCCTAAGGAACTTACTGTTGTTATTAAAACAGTAACAAAAACTATTAGTAAAAATTTCTTCATAACTTTTTTACCTCCATCTAATTTAATAAAATTAACTTCATCATCTTAACGCAAACTCTACCACTTTTAGTTTGTAATCACCTCCCTCCTTCTTCTTTTTCTTTATAGTGTGTCCTTTGCTAATTATTAATACAGTTTTATCTTAAGCTACTTCCAAGGATAACTATAAAATGAATTATTGTTATAAATTTAACTCCTGTTTCTGTAATATAATCCGCTCCTGGATTCTTAATTGGACCTGGTCAATAACTATCGCACCTACAATAACAATGCCTTTGATTACATTTTGTAAGAATGTTGAAAAACCTAACACAACCAGTCCATCGACAAGTACCCCAATAACAAAAGCACCAATAATGGTACCTCCAATACTGCCACGCCCACCCATTAAGGAAGTTCCTCCTAAAACAACTGCTGCAATAGCAGTTAATTCAAAAGCTTCACCAGTGGCCGGATGAGCAGCAACTAATTGTGAGGCAATGATCAGCCCCACCATAGCAGAACAGAATCCACTAATCATATACACAATCGTCTCAGTTCTATTAACACGTACACCAGAAAGTTCAGCTGTGCGTCGATTGCCCCCGATTGCATATACATGCCGACCAAAAGGAAGTCGCTTCGAAACAAAATAAGCAACCAGCGCAAAGACTACCATAATCCAGATAGAATAATTTACACCCAAAAAAGAACCTGCACCTAATCGATCAAAACCAGTATTTCCAAATTCAGGTTTACCAACTAAATTAGAAAAGGTGTAGCCATTGTTTCTCAATCCAGCAAGACCACGGGCTACATATAACATCCCAAGGGTAGCAATGAAGGGAGCCACCTTAAAACGTGTAATGACTAAACCATTAATAGCACCCATAATTATTCCTACAATCAAGGTAATAATAATAACCATCCAGGTATGTGGAAATAAGATTATTCCCAGTGTATTCATTTGAATACCTTCATTAATCAAACCTCCAGCAATCATTGCTGATAGACCAACAATTGAGCCAACCGAGAGATCGATACCACCAGATAAGATTACAAATGTCATACCGATGCCTAATAATGCATTAATAGCCACGTGTTTTGATATAATAATGATGTTTGTGACACTTAGAAAACCTGGTGAAAGTAATGCAAAAACGGCACTAACAATAATGAGGGCAAGAAATACCCTACCGCGTAAAAATAATTGAAGCAAATCAGTCTTATTAAAATACGGCAAACGCCTCTTTTGCGTACTTGTATCTTCTCTCATCTCTTAATGTGCCTCCTACTTCTTACTGTTGAATTTTATTCATTACTCCATTATCATTTATCATTAACTGATGCGTTAATCAATCTTGCTTCTGTGGCCATTTCTTTCGTAAATTCGCCAGTAATTTTACCTTTTGACATTACTAAAATACGATCAGACATTGCCAGGATTTCCTTCAACTCAGATGAGACGAAAAGAATTCCATATCCTTGGGCAGCTAAATTCTGCATGATTTCAAAAACCTCATGCTTTGCTCCTACATCAATACCTCTGGTAGGTTCATCTAACATAAGTACTTTTGGACTTGTGAGTAAGCCTTTAGCTAAAACTACTTTCTGTTGGTTACCACCACTAAGTGATATAACAATGCTTTTGGGATCAGAAACTTTAATAGATAACTCCTTGATAAAACTATGGACAGCATTTTTTTCTTTTTTACTGACCAGAAATAAACCAAAACGATTAAGATACTTTTCCAAACTTGCCAGAATCATGTTATCAGCTACAGATAAGGTTAATACAAGCCCATCTCGTTGTCGGTCTTCTGGTACCAATGCTAGACCTGCCTGAATGCGATCCAAAATTGTACCATTACTAATTTCTTTATCTCCAAGCCATATTTTACCAGTTGCTAACATATTAGCACCCATCAGACATTCTAACATCTCAGACCTACCGGCTCCTTTCAAGCCATAGATACCCAAAATTTCGCCTTCCTGCAAATTAAAAGAGACATGATTGACAATATATCCTCCCCCAACCCTGGGTAATGAAAGGTCTTCTACCTGAAGCAATACTTTCCCGATTTTATGTCTTTTACTTGCAAAAAGCCTCTCTAATTTACGACCAATCATCTTTTCAATAACCCATTCTATATTAACATTTTTGACAACTTCTTCAGCTACGATATGTCCATCACGCAATACAGTAATATTATCACCAATATGAAGTACTTCATCTAACTTGTGGGAAATGTAAATTATGGTAATACCACGTTCTTTAAGTTCATAGATAACACGAAAAAGAACTTCAACTTCAGTAGTACTTAAAGCTGAGGTGGGTTCATCCATAACCAGAATGCGGGCATCCTGGGATAGCGCCTTAGCTATTGTGACAATCTGTTGTGCTCCTATCCGTAATTCACTTACCAGTGTGTTTGGATCCATTTCTTGTTCCAAATGATGAATCAATTTATAAGCATGTTCTTGCTGAATTTTATTCTCAATTATTCCTCGCTTAACAATCTCGCGACCCAGAAAAATGTTCTCAGCAATACTCATATTGGGACATAAATCAAGTTCCTGATAAATAATGCTAATCCCGTAGTTCATTGCATCCTGAGGTGAGTTTATGTGAATTTCTTCCCCCTCTAAAATAATTCTTCCCTTGGTACATTGCTCATTACCAGCCAGTATTTTCATCAATGTAGATTTACCTGCTCCATTTTCCCCTACCAATACATTGATTTTGCCCCTATATATATTATAATTAACACCATCCAAGGCAATTATACCAGGAAATACCTTGGTAACATTCTCGGTACGCATAATTATATCTATATCTCGATTAGAAAATTCACTGACTGTCGCTTTATCTTCCATTCTGGCTCCTACCATATTTCTATTTGGATTGGAACAATATTGATTTGCTGCATATTTATTTTGGTCAAATTAAAAGTCCTGATGGTGAATGCCCCATAGAAGCTAATTGTTTCACCTTCTAAATTATGTGGATCTTGACCGATAGAAAGATTAATTTGTCGCAAGGTACGTTGGTTGATTTCAAGATTAACTTTACCATATTCAGTTTGCTCTCTAAAATCTCCGAAATTAATAAAACCAACCACATCTCTTATGGAGCTTTCATCACTCGGGATTCGCGGGCCAATATAAAATATAACTTTAATAGGACCTGAATATCCCTCAGGTAAAAGCTCAAGTTTCCCAAGGCTAGTTTTAGTATTAACTTCAACTACTTTACCCTGTCCTTTAACCGCATATACATGTGCTTCACCAGCCGTAATTAACCCGTAATCTTTGGTAACCGGAATTAAACTTTCTTTGGAGATAAAACCGTTATCATCAGGCTTTATTTCTGCCAGCAATTTAGATAAATCAACTGCTTTTTCTTTAATGGTAGGAATAAGCTTGCTTTCCCAAATGTTGTCAACAAAAGCTTGTGGATTAAATTCCTCGCTGCTCTTTATCTCTTCCATTTGTTGTATCTTAACAACGGTAAAACCATGAAACCATATAACTATTAATAAAATGATAATTGAGGCGAAAATAATTAAGGTTTTAATCTTAGTTATTTTGTATTCCATCTTTCCCCCTGTTCTCAAAATAGAAAAATGAAATGTATGAAATGGTGGTAAAATTTTTTCTTGAGGTTATTTAACAGTATTGGAATTTCTAGAAAATTTTGATGCTATAAAAATTCTTTTTATAAAAAAGAGCAATATATATTTACACCCTCACCTTAATCTTCTCCCTTCAAGGGAGAAGAAGGGAAAAAGGCTTTTTAAAATTTTCATCGTAGGCTATTTATTTTATATCTTATCTCATCAGTATGGTATCAATTCGTGATAATTTTCTTTTTTCAACAAAATCATAAACAATAAATATTAGAAAATAATTCATAGATTTATGGTAAATTTTTATAAATAAATATAGTTTCATACTAAATTATCTTAGTTTTTTTATATCATATTTATTAATTTATGTCAATAATTTTTGACTGACTATTAACATAATAATTTTATTAAGTAAAAATAAGTCAAAAAGTAATCAATTTTGATTGTCTTTCTTTTATATTCCATCCACAATAACAAATCACTACAATTTATTTGTAAACTAAATTATTTTAGTTATAATATAGTTGATTTAATTATGAATTTGCAATAAAATGAACAATAAATATAAGTTATTACTAATAAATAAAATGTTACAAAATAGGATAGAAATAAATGAAATTTAAAGCAAAAGATATCGCCAAAAAATTATCTATATCTCCTTCAGCTGTTTCAATTGTACTGAATAATAAGCCTGGTGTTAGTGAGGAAACACGGAAAAAAGTATTAAAGACAATTGAACAGATGGGCTATAATGCTACTCTACTTACCAAATCTGCTTTCAACCATAAATATAATATGCGTTTTATTATTTACAAAAAACATGGATATGTAGTCTCTGATACTCCTTTTTTTTCTGCACTAATGGAAGGAATCGATAGAGAAGCACGTAGTCGGGGTTATAATTTAATTCTAACTTATATAGACGAAAATAAAGATGATCTAACTAAAATTATCAATATAATTAAAGAAACACACCCTGATGGAATTATGTTATTAGCCACTGAAATGACCAGCGAAAACCTTAAGCCTTTCAAGGAATTAAATATACCGCTTCTATTATTAGATAGCTATTTTGAAAACGAAAGCCTTGATACTGTAATAATAAATAATATTCAAGGTGCATATAAAGCTACTTGCTATCTAGCTGAATCCGGGCATACAGATATTGGATATTTACATAGTTCGGTATGGATAAATAATTTTGATCAAAGAATGGTTGGATTTAAAAAAGCTATAAAAAATAAAGGATTAAGACTTAGAGAAAATTTTATTTTTCGTCTGGAATCAACTATAGATGGTTCCTACCGTGATATGTTAAAGATTCTAAATCAAAAATCTGAATTACCAACTGCTATGTTTGCTGATAATGATATAATAGCTTTTGGGGCCATCAAAGCAATGAAGGAAGTTGGACTTAGAATTCCTCAAGATATTTCAATAGTTGGTTTTGATGATATGCCCTTTTGTGAGTTGATCGATCCTCCTCTGACCACAATAATGGTTTATAAGCAAAGAATGGGTGTGATTGCTTTAAAACGCCTTGTTGAAAGAATTGAAGAATCACCACCTGAAACAATAAGAATAGAGGTAAACACCACCCTTATTGAAAGAAATAGTGTAATGAAATGTTAATAAAGTTAACAAGGCCATCTATCTGGAAGTAGGAAGACAAGATATTGTAGAGATTAATAAATATTAATAAATATTAAAGCTTGGAGTTAATTTAAGGATTTTCAAGGGGAATTCTCTCCCGTGACTATCTTGAAAAGCAGGAGGTATATATTTTGGAAAAATTAAACTTAACGGGTATCTATCCACCTATTGTTACTCCTTTTTTGAAAGAGGAAATAGCCTATCATTATTTGTCTGAAAATGTGGAAAAATTAAATACTAGCGGTATTAAAGGATTGGTAGTGCTGGGTTCCAACGGGGAAAATGTCTTTCTTTCCGAAGAAGAAAAAATTGAAGTGGTAAAAACAGTCCTGCGCTCTGCTTCTCGCGATATGTTTGTTATAGTAGGCTCTGGTTGTGAATCAGCCAGAGAAACCATTTATCTCACCAATAAATTAGCTAAGATTGGCGCTCAGGCAGCCTTAGTGGTCACCCCCTGCTATTATGGTAGCAAAATGAATGATGAGGCCTTAATAAAATACTACTCTACTGTTGCTGATAATGCTGAAATTCCCATTTTACTTTATAATGTACCAAAATTTACTGGAGTAAATCTAAATCCCCAAACCTTATCAATACTTTCCAAGCATCCCCATATCATTGGTATTAAAGATAGTAGTGGGGATATCAATCAGCTGGGTCAATATCTTAATAAAGTTGATTCTAATTTTAATATTCTGGTTGGTACCGCTAGTGCTTTATTAGGGGCACTTGTTCTGGGCTGTAAAGGGGGAATACTTGCTTTGGCCAATATTGCTCCAGAGAGGTGCGTGGAAATTTACCAGTTAGCTAAAGCTGGAAACATAGATGAAGCACGGGAATTGCAACTGCGTATGATACCAGTAAATCAAGCTACTACCGCTACCTTTGGGATAAGTGGTCTTAAATATGCGATGGATTTATTGGGTTATAAAGGAGGGGAAACAAGATTACCGCTGTTACCTCTCAAAACTGAGGAAAAGGAGAAAATCAAAAACATTTTAAGAAAGGCAAAATTAATTTAGAGCAGATTAAATAATTTTTTTTAGCTAAAACAGAAATAAGTAAGAAAAAGATAGTGATGTCCTAAAAAATATCTCTGCTGAAGGCTGGAAGAACAAAGGCAGCTCGATGAATATCAGTATGGTAATACTTTAAATCTGGTAATTCCTTTGCCCTTTCTGGCAAAAAATCCAGCAGGGGATCATATTTCTTGGAGCAGAAACTAAATCCAATCATACCACTGGGATAGGTTGGTACCATGGTGTAATAATAAGAGGCAATAGGAAATATTTTCTTGATAAAGCGAAAAGTGCTTTGAATAAAATCGGCATGCCAAAAGATAGATTCTAACTGGCTTACCGCAATTCCATCTTCTTTTAAAGAATGAAAAATGGATTGATAAAATTGTGCAGTAAATAAACTGCTGCCCGGTCCGATAGGGTCTGATGAATCTACGATAATTACATCATATTGATTCTCTTTTGTAGCCAAGAATTGGGCTCCATCCTGAAAATGGAGATGCACTCTCTGGTAATCAAAACTGCTTGCCAGCTTAGGAAAATGACGTTGACACACCTCAACAACCTTTTCATCAATCTCACACACCTCCACTTTGTTAATCTGAGAGTGCTTGATAATCTCTCGAACAGTTCCCCCATCGCCTCCACCTATCACCAGAACTTCTTTTGGTGCCGGATGAACACAAAGAGGTACATGGGCAATCATCTCATGATATCCTGCCTCATCAGCTTCGGTGAGCATAATAATACCATCATTAAGGAGTATTTTTCCAAAGGCGGGTGATTGTACCACACAGATTTCCTGAAAAGGGGAACGAATTTTTTCCAGGACGTTATCTACCTTTATCTGTAGATAACGCCCATTTTCTCTTCCATACTGTTCTCCAAACCATAATTCGAGTTGGCTCAAAATAACTACTTCCTTAAAATATAGTGAATTGTTATATCTTTGGCTTGAAAATATTGTTGAGTAAAATCAGCAGCTACCTGGGGATCGTAATATTTACAACTAAAAATATCAATATAGGCAGCATTGGATTGATTGGCAAAGTGACCCGAAATTAAAGATGTCTCAATCAGTTGAGTCATAGAGAAACCGGCTACTCTTTCTTCTTCACCAAAGTTTACTACCTGAGTATCACCATATCTCTTCATTTCAATTATCTGACACAGTTTATCGACATATAGTTTAATGGCTTCTGCATCCCGAATGATTTCGGGATTGCAATGATGCAGATCAATGCTGGTAAGTAAACCCCACATATTTTCATTGCTAAATTTTTCTTTTAATCCTTTTATTTTTTCCATTTTTAAAAAACACCTACTTTAGAAGAGATTTTTTTACTTATTTTTAATGGAAAATGAATATTTCCTCTTTTTATTTCAGTTACTGACAAGGTCTTTACAGCTAGCTCTTTTTCAATATAATCCAGTGCTTTCTGGCTATCTATGCTTTCTCCACAAGTAAATATATCCAGTGCCGCATAACCATATTCAGGCCAGGTATGAATCGTAAAATGAGATTCGGCAATAATAATAACACCACTTACTCCCTGGGGCTCAAACTGGTGAAAAGATGCTTTTAAAGCAGTTGCCCCGGAGATGCGAACTGCTTCTCCCAATACCCACTCTACTTTCTTTAAATCATTCAACTTATTTGAATCACAATTATACAATTCTACTAAGAGATGATTTCCCAAATAATCCATTTTTTTACCCTCTTTTTTCCATTAAAATTATTTAAGAAACTACCATAAAATATCAAAAAATTTTATAAAAATCAATCTTTTTTAAATAAAATATTTATTCCAGAATAATCAGGGGAGGTATCCCCTGAAACGCTTTTATTATCACCCTCTCCCTCCCCTCTCCCCTCAAGGGAGAGGGTTAGGGTGAGAGTCTTAGAATATTATTAATTTTATTATTATATTCTTGCTTAAGCTATTGTTTTTACTAAATTTAACGCTAATTCTGCCATCTGATTAAAAGTCATTTCTCTTTCTTCAGCACTGGTCTCCTCTCCGGTAACTAAACTATCGCTCACCGTTAAGATAGAAAGTGCCTTTACTTTAAATTTTGCAGCCATGGTATATAAGGCTGCTGTTTCCATCTCCACTGCTAATACCCCATAAGAAGCCCATAATTGCCAGTAATGAGGGTCATCATGATAGAACATATCAGTAGTTAAAACACTTCCAATCCTTACCGCCAACATTTTCTGTTCAGCAACTAATTCCGCTTTCCTAAGAAGACGATAACAGGCAGTGGGAGCGTAATCACTTCCCTGGAAGCGATTTTTGTTCATACTGGAATCAGTGGAGGCACTTATAGCCAGAATTATATCTCGTATTTCTATATCAGGCTGTAGCGAGCCACAACTTCCTATCCTGATTAAATTTTGAACCTGATACTGGTTAATCAATTCATGAAGGTAAATGGAAATAGAAGGTATACCCATACCAGTTCCCTGAACAGAAACTAATTTCCCGTAATAACGACCAGTAAAACCATACATCCCTCTTACCTTATTGTAACAATAGGATTCTTCCAGATAATTCTCTGCTATATATTTAGCACGCAGGGGGTCCCCTGGTAGTAATACAGTAGGAGCAATATCTCCTGCTTCAGCACCAATATGAATACTCATCCTTTAATATACCTCCTTAATTTTATAATATTGTAACTAAAAAAACCAGTACTAATTGAAAATGGCTATAATTTTTCTTTAAATTAACACTTTTTATTAGTTATTTCAATTACTATTTATCATTAGCCTACTTGAGAAACTACCTTTAATATCTTATAATTAAAATAAATAATTCTTAAATGTCTTACCAACAATTTTTTATAAGTAGATAAGGAGATTAATATGAATCTGCAATTTAAAATGTGGCTTTTAGTGGTACTAATGTTTGCCATACTTTATGGTATTATTACTGCTATCGGCGCCTATTTAGGAGCTGGCAATGTAATCACTTATATTATACTGGCTGTAGGAATAACACTGCTTCAATATCTTATCGGTCCAAAGATGGTCACTTCCATGATGAAAGTAAAATGGGTGGATTCTTCAGAAGAACCTGAACTTCATCAGATGGTAGAAGAACTGGCTCAGAAAGCAGGTATACCCAAGCCCAAAGTTGGAATTTCTCAGTTAGATATTCCCAATGCCTTTGCTTTCGGTCGTAGCCTAAAAGATAGCCGAGTCTGTGTTACCAGAGGGATACAAAAATTATTGACTAAAGAGGAATTAAAGGCAGTATTAGGTCATGAACTTTCTCATATCCAGCACCGTGACATGATTATTATTACCATATTATCGGTCATTCCCTTAATACTTTATTGGTTAGCCAGGCGTCTGATGTTTGGAGCAGCATTTCAGGACAGAGAAAGCAGGGGATCAGCAGCTTTAATAGGAATGATTGCTTTCCTGCTTTATTTTATCTCCAATCTCTTAGTACTTTACGGGTCACGAATTAGAGAATTCTATGCTGATCAGGGAAGTATCCAGTTAGGGAATCCGCCCCATAAACTTGCCTCAGCTCTCTATAAATTGGTTTATGGTTCCGCAAGACTAAAGAGTAGTAAAATAGGAGAACAAACCCTTCGTGAAGTGGAAGGATTTCGAGCTTTTTTCCTTAATGATGTAGCCAGGGCTCACCAAGAATTAAGTGATTTAAAGGAATTGGACCAGAATTTAAGTGGAACTATAGAACAAAATGAGTTACTGGCCTTAAGAGGAAAGAAGGTCAGATTAAGTGCCTCTGAAAAAATAATGGAGCTTTTTACCACTCATCCCAATATGCTAAAAAGAATTAAAGCTCTATCTTCCTTCTCCTAAGATTTCCTTTTAAAATCAGATATAGTCCTTCTTTCAGAAAAGCTATGGCTAATCCGCTCAGCCATGGCTTTTCTTTTTCCAATTTGTTTTACATCTTTTTTTGATAATCAGTAATGTAAACCTAACCTGATTTTGATAAAATCAAAGATAGCATCAGGGATACTAACATCACAACAACTCTCTATTCCCCTAAAACCGGGTGAAGAATTAGCCTCACATACCTTAAAGTTTTCTCCATCAAACAACAGATCAATACCGGTTATATCCAAATTTAATACCCTGGCACATTCGGTAGCTAACCATTCGATTTCCTTACTGGGAGGAAAAGCTCTTACTTCACCACCACGCGAAAAATTGGCCTTAAAATTTCCATCGCTGGATATTCTTTCCATGCAGGCAATAACTCTACCACCCACAATAAATACCCTCAAATCCCGGCCTTTACTGGTGCTGATAAATTCTTGAATGATAAAATTAGCCTGTGTTTTGGCAGTATCAATTAACTGCATCAGATCTTGTAGATGACCCTGGGTTTCACATAAGAAAACTCCATTACCCTGCGAGCCAGAAATTGTTTTAACTACGATAGGAAATCCTATAGTCTCTTCGATTAACTGAATATTTAAGGGATATCTAGCCAGCATGGTACGGGGAACAGGAAAATTGTTGGCCGCTAAGATCTGTTGGGTATATAATTTATCTTTGACTATTTCAATACTCTGGGCTGAATTAAAAGTGCTTACTCCTAGTCTCTCCAGATGGCGAATAACCGCCAGGGAAAAATAGGGGGTGCTGGCACCCTGCCGGGGTAATAAAAATTGTGGTAATTTAGTATAATGATTGTCCACAATCACACTCTTATTATCATCCCGAGTGACCAGTAAATCAAATTGTTCGGGGCATAATATTTTTAAGTTTATCCCCCTGCGTTCGGCAACCTCTAAAAAACGATTCATTTCGTATTTATCATATGATATGTCGCTCTGTTTCTGTCTATACAGAATCCAGCCTTCCATATGTTTTTCTCCTATTTTATACTTTTTTATTTTATATTACAGTCTTTTACAAGATATTCAAGGGGAATGCTTCCCCTGAAACCCCTCTCTTATCAGTATTGAGTATCTAGTATTTAGTATTTAGTTTAAATGTTAGTTAAAAAATAAAGAAAAATTCCTTTTCAAGAAATGCATATCTTGTCTTGCTAAATTTTTTTTAACAAATCAATTCCTTATCTTGAGGTATCGGAATTATTAAAATTCCGATACCTCAAGATATTCAAGGGGAATCCTTCCCCTTGACAACCCTTACCTTAACTTCCAACTAGCAACTGTATTTAAACGATATACGTTATACGTAATACGGTATACGATTTTTATCATTGCGAGGAGCAAAGCGACGAAGCAATCTAATCCACTTATACCCGCATCTTTTATCTAAAAACAATTAACTGCAAACTGATAACTATT
>DKFO01000007.1 GCA_002452835.1 Candidatus Atribacteria bacterium UBA6794
TTTGCTGTTAGAATTGACCTATCAACACTTACACTGTACCTTAATTTAATGTCCATAATCTTTTGAGGTAAGAAAAAACACCCACAAGTTGTTGACACGAACAAAAAATAATTTTATTTTTACAACTACCTTATAATATAATAATATAAATAAAATTCTAACTAAAAGCTACCGAGTAAAAATTAAACCAGAAGGAGAAATTATGAATCTCAAAATAAATGACTTTCCCGAGGTACCCCTTGAACAGCTGAGATGGAGCTGCAACTTTGAAAAAGTTGATTTTACCTCAACTGATGACCTTAAAGCTAGTGACCAGATATTGGGACAGGAAAGAGCCTTAAAGGCTCTAGAATTGGGTCTTGATATGGAATATTTGGGATATAACCTCTTTATCACTGGTAAATCAGGAACGGGTCGCAGTACTACCATCAAAAGGTTATTACAAAATAGAAAAAGGGTAAATGTTATCTTTGATGATAAATGCTATGTTCATAACTTTAAAGACCCTGATATGCCCCGGGCGATTAGTCTACCAGCTGGTCAGGGTGTTCAATTTAAAAAAGATATGGAAAACTTACTAAATACTTTCCGAACCCATATCCCTTCTCTTCTGGAAAGTGACAAATACCAGAAAAGTAGAGATGCTATTACCGAAAATTTTAAGAAAAAACAACACACCTTAGTTAAGGATTTTGAAGATAGAGTAAAAGCAGAAAATTTCACCATTGTTCAGGTACAAATAGGTCCTTATACCAGGCCTGATATTTTCCCTCTTGTTAATGGAAAACCTACCAATCTGGAAAGTTTAGAGGCCTTGGTAGAAGAAGGAAAATTTGCCAAAGATGATTTTGAAAAAATCAAAAGAAAATATCAGGAATTTTCACAAGAGATTGTGCTGATATCTAAAAAAATCAATAGTCTTCAGAAAGAACTTAGTAAAAAATTATCAGAATTAGAGATTAAAATAATTACCCCTCTGGTCGAAGAAGAAACCAGTGAAATACAGAAAAAATATAACAACCAGGCAATAGATTCTTATCTTAATGAAGTGAAAAAAAATGTCCTGGAAAATATAAGTCGTTTTCAGGAAAAGAGCACTCAATCAGCTGCTATTCCTGGCTTAATATTGCCCCAGGTAAAAGATACCTTTATGGAATATTCAGTTAATGTATTAGTGGATAATTCTGATACCAAAACCTCTCCTGTTATTATTGAAACACACCCTTCCTACAAAAATTTATTCGGGATGATAGAAAGAAGAATGGACAGATCGGGGCACTGGGTTACTGATTTTACTAAGATAAAAGCCGGTTCACTATTACGGGCTAATGGAGGTTTTTTAGTAGTAAACGCTCTGGATGTGCTGATTGAACCTGAAGTTTGGCCTGCCTTAAAGAGAACATTGCTAAATCAAAAGATCGAACCGGAAACTTATGACCCCTTTCCTATGTTTAGTACTTCCGCCCTTAAACCAGAACCGATCGAATGTAATGTCAAAGTGATTATGATTGGAGACCCATTTCTCTACCAACTTTTGTATTTTAGAGATCAGGATTTTGAAAAAATATTTAAAGTAAAGGCAGATTTCGATACTGTTACCGAAAATAATGCCCAAACCATTTATCAATACTCCTGTTTCATCAAAAAAATATGTGAAAGAGAAAATCTGCTTCCCTTTGACCAAAGTGGAATCTCTGGAGTAATTGAGTATGCAGTCAGATTATCAGGTAGAAAAAATAAACTATCCACTCACTTTAATAATCTGGTTGATCTCTTAAGAGAGGCTGATTACTGGGCAAAGAGAGACCATCAGGATATCATTCAGAAAAAACAGGTAAACAGGGCTATTATAGAAAAAATTGAAAGACTGAACCTTATCGAAAGTAAAATACAAGAAATGATAGAACAGGGAACTTTGATGATTGATACAGAAGGTTCCGTAGTAGGCCAGGTAAACGGTCTTTCCGTATATGACCTGGGCGAATATTCCTTCGGTAAACCAACCAGAATCACTGCTAAAACTGCCATAGGTAGAGCAGGAATTATTAATATTGAAAGGGAGGCTGACTTAAGTGGGAAAACTCACAATAAAGGTGTCCTCATTCTTAGTGGTTATCTTCGTTCCAAATATGCCCAGGATAAACCTCTCACTATCAGTGCCAGTATCTGTTTTGAACAATCCTATTCTGGAGTTGATGGAGATAGCGCCTCTTCCACAGAGGCTTATGCCCTCCTCTCCAGTATTGCCGATATCCCTATAAGACAGGACATCGCGGTAACCGGTTCTATCAATCAAAAAGGAGAAATTCAAGCCATTGGGGGAGTAAACCAAAAAATAGAAGGATTTTATGAGGTATGTAAAGCAAAAGGGTTAACTGAAACCCAGGGTGTGATAATTCCAGAAGCAAATATTCCAGATTTAATGCTCAGAGAAGAGGTAGTAGAAGCTATCAAGAATCATAAATTTCATCTCTATCCCATAAAAACTATTGACCAGGGAATGGAAATATTAACGGGAAGAAAAGCAGGTGCAAGACAGAAAAACGGGAAATTTGAGGAAAATACTATTAATGATCTTGTTGATCAGAAGCTTTTGGAATTTGCCATTAAATTAAAAGAGTTTGGTGAAGAAAAAAAACAGAAATAATATATTTAAATATATTCAGGAGGAATCTATAATGAAAAATAAACTAACCAGAAAGGTCATAGCTATCGGTATTCTTTTTTCCTTTCTTTTTTCCTTTCTTTTTTTACTGAGTTCTCCCATATTTGCCAGCAGTAGTAACATTCAGTTGGAAGAGCTCCTTCAGTCTATTATAGAAGAAAAAACAACCATAACAGATGCTTATGCAGTTATCAACTTAGGTAACTTCTTTTTTGCTCAACAGTTATATCCGCCAGCTCGGGATGAATATTACCAAGCATTACAAATCGAACCAACAAATAAAATAGCACACATTAATCTCAGTTATACCTTTTTTAAAATGGGTGATTTCGAACAGGCACTGGAACAATTGACTCAATTAGAGGATAATGATATTGCTCAGGCCTGTTATATTAAAGGTCTCATTTATAAAGAACAGCGTAAATTAGAGGAAGCAATTGAACAATACGAAAAGGTGGTAGAGCTAATTCCCAATCATCAAGAATTGAATGCTGAATTAGGACAGCTCTATCTTGATAACCGCCAGTTAGTTAAGGCCAATGAGAGATTTATAGAAATGGGGTACTGTCAACCTCGCCCACCCATTATGGATAAACTAATTGCCTATCAAGCAAATGCCTATTGTTATCTTCATCTGGGAAATTACTACCGTAACATAGGGGAGCTGGAGAAAACTCAACAAGCTTACCAAAAAGCAACCCAATTTGAAGGTGATGAGCGCTCAATTGCCCTGGCTTATTTTTATCAGGGAGAAATTGACTTAAAAAATCATAATTATGACCGAGCTATTTTGGAGAAAGAGCTGGCTCAAAAAGTATATCCCTTAGGAGAACACAATTTTACTTTTAACATTTTTGCAGAGGCACTGCTAGAAATTGGTGACCAGTATTACCATAATGGTAATTTACCAGAGGCAATAACTCATTACCAATTAGCTACTAATTTAGCTAATGATCCAGCTATTCTGGCCTTAGCTCATTATAAAAAGGGATTAACCTATTATCGAAGTCAGAATTATGAAAATGCCTTAAGGGAAGCCGAAATTGCTCTATCTTGTAACCCTGATTATTTATCTGATCGCCAAAGGCTGATTGATTTATTAATTGCCAATAGTTGGTCAGAAATTACCAAAAAATAGCACAGTTATAAAGACATTTATGAAGTAAGTTCATAAGTTCATTAAATTAGTATTTTTTTCCAGAATTAATAATAAATCTCTCCAAAATTTAGAGAGGAGTTCATAAAATGAGTTTAACGCAATTTTTAAAAGGTTTAGTTATCATTCTTATTGGTGTTATCTTATTATTAAATAATTTTAATATTCTAAATTGGTCGGTCTGGATTAATATTTTGAGATTATGGCCTATACTTTTAATCAGTTTGGGACTTAGCTTAATCTTCAGGAAAAGACTTTCCTGGCTTGCCCCTCTTATTATCTTGATTGGAATTATCATAGGTGTAGGTGCTAACTATATGGGGATTGATTTTAACTTAGAAGGTAAAATAGTTACTGAAGTAGAAACTCTGCAAAGAGAAGTGACTATGATTCCAATAACTAAAGAAACTGAACAAGAAAGTAAGGAAGAAACTGAGGTTTTGACAGAAGAAGGTATTATAACAGATTCTGGCACTGAGACCGAAGAAGAAAAAAAAGAGATTACTGAAATAATCCCTCCAAAAGAAACGGAAATGGTAGCCCATATACAGAAAGTAAATCTTCAGCTAAACTATGAGGTAGGTACCTTTACCTTGCAGTATCCTACTCCTTTACTTTATCAATGCCAGGTCAGCTATCGCTATCCTGAATTTAAACCTATTGAAGATTATTCTCTCCTGGATCAGGAGGCAAATATCCAGATTTATCATAATCCGATATCAGAACAACGGTCCCAAAATCCCAATAACAGGATAGAATTAAGGCTTAATAAAGATATAATCTATAATATTTTGATTGAAACCGGAGCTACAGTAATAGATTATGATTTGTCGAAATTCAAAATAGAAAATTTTTCCATAAAGAGTGGAGCATCTAAAATTAACATCACCGTTCCCCAGTATAATGGAAAAATAAATATCGACTCCGGGGTATCCAAAATAGATATTGCCATTCCTCTCAAGGTGGGAACTATGATTTATTTTGAGACCGGACTAAGTATCAAAGACCTTGGCGAGGATTTCCAAAAACTGGAAAATAATATCTATATTTCCAAAAATTACCATGAGGCAGAATACCGAGTAAATATTAATATTGATGCTGGTTTATCTCAGATTAACATCCATTACCTGTAAATATAAAAAAACAAGATAGTTTTTTATTAAAATGTATTTTCTTTGAGGGGTTTTAGGAGGCAAAGTCCCCTGATTATCTTGCAGTATCGGAATTTCAATAATTTAGATACTGCAAGATAATATAAGTATCATTTCTTCAATAAGGAATAATATATTTTGATTTTGATTTAGGGGTTCTCAAGGGGAAGAATTCCCCTTGAATATCTTGTTTGCAAAACAAGATAGCATTTCTTTAAAAGATATTGTTCTTTATTTTTTAACTGAAATTTACACTATATATATACTGAATACTAGATACTCAATACTAATAATTGAGGGGTTTCAGGGGATACTTCTCCTGATTATCTTGTTATTATTAGCGAAAAATCTAACTTATATTTTTACTGGGTAATAATAATTAATGGACTGAATAAATTAAATTGGTTAAATATGAGTAATGAACCTCTCTATAATGCGATTCAATCTTTTTATCATAGATTTTTGCCATTCTTTAAACAGAATGAGCTATCACTCGTCTTTACAGATGAAAGAGGCAAAATATTGTTTTCAAAATTATTGCAACAGGATAATCCCGCAATTACTTCCGAAAAAATATTCCATTTAATTCCCGAGGATTTTTTGCTTCAAAAACAAAAAATACCAGATAACACTAACCAAGTATTCAAAGGTAAAATAGTTAATCCAGAACTTTTGGATAGTCTGATTAACTGGTACTATTTAGTCAAACCAATACAAAATAATCAGGGAGATATTCTGGGTTTCCTTTTTATATTTACTACCGAACAGGAATTTTCACAACTATTGACCTCTCTTATTCAACCTTTTGCCAATATAATTGAAGAAGATGTGCAAAATAAGGAACTCCAAATGAATCTTAATATTTCTAAGGATTTTTTTGAAATTATCAGTAAAAATTCCCAAGATGGAATACTTTATTTAGATAAGTACGCAAAGGTAAAATATATGAATGAAATGGCCGGAGAGATATTACATGTAAATCCTCAACAATCAATCGGTCAATATGTAGGTAACATTGTAGATTTTGAACCAGTAATATTATCTGTATTTAAAACTAAAAAAGGTTATGTAGACCGTGAATTTATTATCCACAGTCCTAACTGGGGTACCCTACACTTTATAAAAACAGCAATCATCGTTAAAGATGACTGCGGTCATTTTGCCGGAGTAGTCGATTTCTTCAGGGAAATTAGTCGTGTAAGAAAATTTGTTACCTCCTACATAGGTGCCCAGGCAAAATTTTGTTTTAATGATATCATTGGTGATAATAAGCAATTAAGAGAATGTATTAGAATATCCAGACTTGCTGCTCGATCAAATTCTAATGTGCTCATCTTAGGTGAAACAGGAACAGGGAAAGAGATGATTGCTCAAGCCATTCATTATGAAGGAAATAGAAGAGATGGGCCTTTTGTTACAATTAATTGTGGAGCAATACCACGGGAATTAGCAGAAAGTGAACTTTTTGGCTATGAACCTGGTTCCTTCACTGGTGCCGATAAAAAAGGAAGACCTGGAAAATTTGAATTAGCTCATGGAGGCACGCTCTTTTTAGATGAGATTGGTGAATTACCTCTTACTCTCCAGATGAAACTTTTGAGGGTTATCCAGGAAAGACAAATTATGCGAATTGGAGGAATAAGACAAATATCATTCAATGTAAGAATCATTGCTGCCTCTAATAAAGATTTACAGAAAGAAGTACAGCAAGGCCGATTTCGCAATGATCTTTACCACAGAATTAATGTTATTAGAATTAATCTCCCCAGTCTAAGAAATAGAAAGGAAGATATTCCTCTACTTATTGATCACTTAAACAGAAAATTATCTAATAAATTAGAAAGAGATATGCCTCTAATAAGTTCCAGTTTTGTGAATCCTTTATTAAAATATGAATTCCCAGGAAATGTAAGAGAATTAGAAAATATTATAGAAAGGGCTTTAAATTTATGTGAAAATAATATTATTAATTCTCAATATCTCCCTAAAGAAATATTTGATACTCAGTTTATTGTAGAGCCAAGTTCGATGGAAGAGAATAAAAGACAACATATTTTAAATATTTTAGCTCAAACAGATTGGAATTTAACAAAAGCTGCCTATAAATTAAACCTTTCTCGTCCTACCCTATACCATTACCTGAAAAAATGGAATTTAAGTAAGCAAAATTACTATACCAGATAATTAAAACCTATCTACATCAGATTTTTATTTGTAAATTTTCTTAACATTTTTTACATAGTGTAATATTTTTTTACAATCAGCGCCAATAGTAGAATATTTCTAATCTCTCTAACTCTTGTTTTTAGAATAGTTTGTTGATATTTTTTACCTAATTTATTTTGGCATAAAAATTGCTTATTTAAATTAAGTAAGAAAAAATTTAGACAAAATTTCTAATTTTAATCCTGATGGGAGGTTACTATATGAATTATTCAAAACAATTCTTGATATCCCTTTACGAAATGATGCAGAAAATTAGAAAATTTGAACAGGCAGCCGAACAATTATTCTTAGATGGAAAAATTCCGGGGTTCATTCATTTATACATCGGAGAAGAAGCTATTGCGGTAGGCGTAATGGCTGCCTTGAATGATGATGATTATATTACCAGTACCCATCGTGGTCATGGCCATATGATAGCTAAAGGTGGAAATATAAATTTAATGATGGCTGAGCTTTATGGAAAAGTAACCGGATATTGTAGAGGTAAGGGTGGGTCTATGCATATAGCAGATTTTTCTATTGGGGTATTAGGAGCGAATGGGGTAGTAGGAGGAGGACTGCCTATTGCTGTCGGTGCAGGTTTGGGAATCAAAATGAAAGGAACTAAACAAGTAGCAGTTGCCTTTTTTGGAGATGGTGCTTCCAATACTGGTGCATTTCATGAAAGCTTAAATTTTGCTTCTGTTTTTCATCTACCAGTTATTTTTATAAATGAGAACAATCAATATGCTTCCACCGCAAAAACAAAGGAAACCACTTCCGTAGAAAATATTTCGGACCGTGCCGTAAGCTATAACATCCCTGGAGTAACCATTAACGGAAATAATATCTTATCTGTATTTGAAACAACTAAGGAAGCCGTGAAGAGAGCCCGGGATCAGGGAGGACCAACGCTTATTGAAGCAAAAACTTATCGAATTAAGGGACATTTTGTAGGTGATCCTTCCAAATATCGTAATAATAGCGAAGTAAATAAATTTTGGGAGAAAGAACCAATCAAAATATTTGAAAAACAACTGTTAGACTGGAAAGTACTGAATCAGAAAGAAATTAATATTATCAGTTTAAAGTTTGATCAACAAATCAAAGAAGCAATAAAATTTGCCGAAGATAGTCCTGAACCATATCCAAAAGACGCTTTGACTGACCTCTTTATAGATGATTCAGGATACGACTATTAGACTATGAAAGGAGGTAAAAATGAAAGTAATCACCTTTTCCGAAGCTCTTGGCGAGACGATTTTAGAAGAAATGGAAAGAGATCATACCATTTTCACTTATGGTGAAGATATTGGTAAACAGGGTGGAATCTTTGGCGCTTATAAATCTCTATTAGGGAAATTTCCTGATCGTATTTTTGATACCCCTATTTCTGAAGAGGTTATTTATGGGTCAGCACTCGGTGCCGCTCTAGTAGGTATGCGGCCAATAGTTGAATTTCATTTTGCTGATTTTCTATTCACCGGCATTCAATCAATTACCTTACAAATTGAAAAGATAAGATATATGACCGGGGGACAGGGAAAACTTCATCTAATACTCAGGGGACCGGATGGTGTATCAAACTCGGCCGCTGCTCAACATTCTGAATCTATTGAAACAATCTTTATGCATGTTCCGGGAATTAAAATTATAATTCCTTCCACTCCTTATGATATTAAAGGCCTCCTGAAAACCGCTCTAAGAAGTAATGACCCGGTTATTTGTTTTGAACACAAATCACTATATGCTCAAAAGGGTGAGGTACCAGAAGAGGAATACTTAATCCCTTTTGGTAAAGCAGACATCAAAAGACCAGGTCAGGATATTACCGTAGTAACGATGTCCAGAATGGTGCATGAATCTCTAAAAGCTGCTCAGGAATTAGAGAAGGAAGGAATAAATCTGGAAGTTATTGATCTGAGGACTCTGGTTCCCTGGGATAAAGAAACTGTCATTAAATCTGTCCAAAAGACCAATCGTCTTATTATTGCCCATGAAACATGGCGAAGAGCTGGTTGGGGAGCAGAAATTGCCAGTACTATTCAGGAAGAAGCTTTTGATTTTTTAGATGCCCCTATAATTAGAATTGGTGCTCGCAATGTTCCTATGCCTTTTAGTCCTGTTCTACAAAACTATGTTACGCCAGATAAACACAACGTTGTTACTGCCGCCAAACAATTGATGGAGGGAATTTAGTTATGTATGAAATTAGAATGCCAAAGTTTGGCTTAACGATGGAAAAAGGATACATTGAAAGGTGGTTTAAAAAAGAAGGTGAATTTGTTAATAAAGGAGATTCACTACTAGAGGTATCCTCAGATAAAATAACTAATGAGGTAATCTCACCAGTCTCTGGTATTTTATTAGAAATTTTGGGCCAGGAAGGAGATGAATATCCAGTTGGACAAATCATAGCGGTCATCGGTGATAAAAATGAGGAGTTTCTATTAGAAAGAAGGCAAGGAAAAGAAAAATCAGAAGGATCTTTAACTAAACAACCTCAATCTCAAGATATAGAATCAACAAAAAAAATGACTGGTCCAATTAATAAATCGGATATCAAAGCTTCTCCTTTAGCTAAGAAAATGGCAAAAGAATATGGCATTACCCTATCACAGATTCCAGGTTCAGGACCAGGAGGAAGAATTACCAGAGAGGATATTTTATCCTTCCTAAATAAACAAAAGACAGAGGATTTTAAGATTATAAAATTATCTGGATTAAGAAAGACAATCATAGAAAGGTTGTCTCAATCCTTCCATCAAGCTATTACCTTGACCAATTCAACTGAAGTTGATTTTACCCAGTTAAAAAATCAAACTAAAGACAGAAGGGTAAGTATTACTTCCGGAATTATTTTTCTACTATGCAAAACACTTTTAACTTTGAAACAATTTAATTCTCACTTTGAAAAAGGTGTTCTAAAAGAATATAATATCATTAATATTGGATTAGCAACTGACACAGAAAGAGGACTTGTTGTGCCAGTAATTAAAAATGCTCATAAATTAGGTTTAAATGAAATTCAAGAAAGTATTAAAAACCTCTCCGATCGAGCTAAAGCTAATAAACTTACTGAAAGCGAACTTACCCATTCTACTTTTACCATTACCAATCTTGGTAAGATGCGGACTGATTTTTTCACACCAGTTTTAAATCCACCAGAGGTAGCTATTCTGGGTGTAGGAAGAATTATAAAAAAACCCTGTGTCATAGATGAAGATAAAATAGCTATCAGAGACATGGCCTATTTATCCCTGTCTTACGACCATCGTGTGATTGATGGTGCTGATGCAGCACGTTTTTTGGATCTAATAGTACAATACATTGAAAAACCTAAATTAAAATAAAAAGGGAGGTGAAATATAGTATAGGATATAATAATAAAATAAATATAAAATAATTTCAAGTCAATTATTTAGAATTTAAGGAGGAAATTCTTAATGAAAAAATCATTAGTTTTTTGTATGATTATTTTAGCTATTGTAGTAACATGCATCTCTTTTTCTTTAGCTGCTGAATTTACACCCAAGAAAGAATATACTATGACTGTTAATGTTGGAAATACCTATGGTTGGGGTATGGGTGCCCAGAGATGGGCAGAGTTGATTGCCGAAAAAACTAATGGCAAAATTATTGTCAAACCTTATTGGGGGAGTCAATTACTAGCCGGTAAACAGATGAATTGGCTACAGGCTGTTGCGGAAGGAAGTATAGATTTTGCAGTTGAATCAACTATTAATTCCTCATCAGTGGTAAAATCTCATAATCTATTCTCTCTGCCCTTCTTCATAAATACCTTTGAAAATTTAGACAGTATAGAAAATGGCAGAAGTGGTCAGATGTTATTTGAGGAAATGGAAAAGATGCAAGTAGTAGCGTTAGCCTGGGGAGAAAATGGATTCCGTCAGCTTACTAACAGCGTCAGGCCTGTATCAAATCCGGAGGACCTGCAAGGATTACGTGTCCGTGTCTGCCCTACCGCTATTTATGATGATATCTTTAAAGCACTAGATGCTGATCCCATCCATATGAATTGGGCTGATGCTGTAACAGGGTTTCAGCAGGGTGCTGTAGATGGCCAGGAAAATCCTTATGGGGTATTAATACCGGTAAAAATCTGGGAATACCATAAATATGTTACCAACTGGAACTATCTGGCTGATCCTCTTCTCTTTTGTATCAATAAAAAATTATGGGATTCTTTTCCAGATGTAATAAAATTAGCTGTAAAAGAAGCTGCCAGAGAAGCTGCTGAATGGGAAAAGGCCTATGTCAGAAGAGGTCTTGACGGTGAGAAGTCAATCAACATTCTAAAAGAAAAATTCGATGATGAACCGGCGATTCTTAACCAGGTTGAATATTTAAAAAGTCAAGGTGCTGAGGTTATCGATCTAACACCTGAACAACTGAACGCTTTTAAGCAGGCGACCCAATCGGTCACTGATAAATGGGTTCCTATTATTGGTAAAGACTTAGTTGATGCTGCCTTGGCCGACATGAATAAATAAGATTACAACGATTATAAAATGATCATAAGGGGGATGCTCACTATTATCCCCCTTCTATTTTACAAATATTAGGGGGAAGCAATATGAAAAAGAACAAAATTATTCCTGAGGAGTTCATATCAGCAATTTTATTATTTGTGATGGCTTCCATTGCTTTTATTAATGTTTTAAGTCGATGGTTTTTTCATCTGTCATTTGCCTTTACAGAAGAAATTACCATTCATTTTTTTGTCTGGATGACCACTCTGGGAATTGCCATTGCCTTTGAAAGAGGTGCCCATTTAGGTATGATTACTATTTATGAAAAACTGCCCAAAATACCTAAAAAAATAGCAGCCACAATATCTGCCGTGATGGCTATCCTGTTGTTTCTTATAGTTGATTACTATGCCATCAGAGAAATCTATATGGACCTAACCCTATTTCATATGGAAAGCGAGGCATTAAGGATACCCCAATGGATTTATACTATTGGAACACCCATATTTTCCTTATTTATATTTAAAAATATTATTAAAGGAATGATAAAAGAATTTCGACATATAGAGGAAGAGGTAAAATAATGGAAATTGTGATCCTCTTTGGTATTTTTTTTATACTTTTGTTAATTGGTGTTCCCATCGGGACCGCCATCGGTTTTGCTTCCGTTTTTGCTATCTGGCAATTTGACATTGGTGTAACAATGATTTCTCGAAATTATTCTTCTGGAATTGCCAAGTTTCCTCTGGTTGCCATCCCCTTTTTCATCTTGGCTGGTACTTTAATGTCTAAAGCAAAATTAGCTCAGAAAATTTCAGACCTGGCAACTATCATAGTAGGTCGAGCTGCAGGAGGCCTGGCCATTGCCGGAGTTTTAACCTGCATGTTCTGGGGAGCTGTATCTGGTTCAGGCCCTGCTACCACTGCAGCGGTCGGATTAACTATGATTCCAGCCATGATCAAGCAAAATTATGATAAGAATTTCTCTGCTGCTACCATTGCTGCTGCCAGCGGTCTGGCTATCGTTATCCCACCCAGTATTGCTTTTATTATTTATGGTAACGTAACTGATGTTTCTGTAGGTGCCCTTTTCCTGGGAGGTATTATCCCGGGAATCATTGTTGGTATTTTTCTTATCATTGCTGCTTATTTTATTTCCAAGAAAAGAGGGTATCGAGGAATTCGCGAACGAGGTACAGCCAAAGAAATATGGCATGCTTTTAAAGATTCCTTTTGGGCTTTACTTGCTCCAGTGATCATCCTGGGAGGGATATATGCCGGAATTGCCACTCCCACTGAAGCAGCTGTATTTGCGGTCTTTTATAGCATCTTTGTTGGGCTTTTTGTCTATCGCACTCTGGATTTAAAAGGCTTGTACCAAACATTAGTGGATTCAGTTATAACTTCCTCAGTCGTTATGTTTGTAGTCACTTTTGCTACACAGTTCTCGATTGCCGCAGCTGTTCTAGGGGTTATCGATACTATTGCCGAAACTATTATTCAGATTGCCAGAAGTCCCATTGTTATTCTGCTACTGGCTGATTTTGCCATTCTTATTGCTGGTATGTTTTTAGACGCTATTTCAATTATCTATGTCTTCATGCCAATTTTTATGCCCATTCTGGTATATTATAAGATCGACCCACTCTTCTTTGGGGTTATCTTTGTCATTGCCTTGGCAATTGGACAAATAACACCTCCAGTAGCTGTCAATCTTTATGTTGCTGCTAATTTAGTTAAAAGCACCCTTGATAAGATATCCAGTGAAATCTGGCTCTATCTCGTTGCGGCAATAGTTGCCCTGATTATTCTTACCTTCATACCACAGATTAGTTTAATTATCCCAGTATCATCAGGATTGTATATTCCATAAATAAGGTTGTCAAGGGGAATACTTCCCCTTGACAACCCCTGAATTATCAGTATTGAGTATATAGTAAATTCTAGTTAAGAAATAAGGATCTTAGTATATATAAATCAGAAATTCATTAAATTATTGGCATAATTTATCAAGGGAAGTATCTCCTGAAACTCCTCCAAGAAAATACCTTTCAAGAAAAATTTATCTTGTTTGATAAACAAGATAGCCAAGGAGAAGAATTTCCCTTGGCTATCTTTAATAATATATTTAAATTTTAAATACTATTTCTTTTTGCTTTTCCTCAAATTCAACTTTAATCTTATCATTTTCCTTAATCTTGCCTTCCAAAATTTGTAAGGCTAAGGGATCCTGAATATATTTCTGTATAGTTCTCTTTAAAGGTCTGGCTCCATATTGTGGATCAAACCCGCGTTCAGCAAGGATTTCTTTTACTTTGCTACTTACTTCTAATTCGATATTCTTTTCTTTTAGTCTCTTTCTCAATATCTCAAGCTGAATATCAACAATTTGAATAATATGCTCCTTTTCCAGGCGGTTGAAAATAATAATCTCATCCACCCTATTCAAAAACTCTGGTTTAAAATGTTCTCTTAATACCTGGTAAATCTGTTTGTTCACTTCTTCTTTATTAGCTAAGTTCATCTGATAGATGTATTGACTGCCAATATTAGAGGTCATAATTAAGATGGTATTCTTAAAATTAACAACCCTCCCCTGTCCATCTGTTAGCCTTCCATCATCCATTATTTGTAATAATATATTAAAGACATCAGGGTGAGCTTTTTCAATTTCATCAAACAGGATTACCGAATAGGGTCTACGCCTCACAATTTCTGTCAATTGACCCCCCTCTTCATAGCCAACATAACCAGGAGGAGCACCAATTAATCTAGCTACACTATGCTTTTCCATATATTCAGACATATCAATTCTAACCAGAGCATTCTCATCATTAAATAAAAAGGCAGCCAGACTACGAGCAAGTTCAGTTTTCCCCACTCCAGTAGGACCCATAAAGATAAAGGAACCTACCGGTCGATTCGGGTCTGATATTCCAACCCTGGAACGACGGATAGCATTAGAGACAAGGCTTACTGCCTCATCCTGTCCCACTACTCTTTTCTTCAATTCCTCTTCCATGCGAATTAATTTTTCAGTTTCCCCTTCCATTAAACGTCCTACTGGAATATTAGTCCATTTAGAAACAATTTGAGCAATATCTTCTTCAGTAATCTCTTCTTTTAACATACGGGAACTTTTTTGCAGTGAATCAATTTTTCTATTATACTCTTCTAATTGTTTCTCCAGTTCTGGCATCTTGCCATATTTTATTTCAGCAAGTCGATTGAGGTCACCATTTCTCTCAGCCTGTTCTGCTTCTGTTCTTGCTTTTTCAATCTCACTTTTAATTTGATTAATCTTTTGAATAATCTCTTTTTCATGATTCCATCTGGCCATTAAAGATTTTTTTTGTTCTTCCAGATCACTTAAAGTTTGATTAATTTTTTTAATCTTCTCCTGAGCAATAGCATCATTATCTTTTTTTAAAGCCTGTTTTTCAATCTGGAGCTGCATTATCTTTCTTTGAATTTCATCAATCTCTACTGGCATGCTATCAATTTCCAGGCGTAATCCAGAAGCAGCTTCATCAATTAAATCAATAGCCTTATCTGGTAAAAAACGATCAGTTATATAGCGATAAGAAAGGGTAGCAGCTGCAATTAGAGCAGAATCCTTAATTTTTACACCATGATGCACTTCATAGCGCTCTTTTAAACCCCTTAAAATGGCAATAGTATCCTCCACGCTCGGTTCTTTAACTAACACTGGCTGAAATCTTCTCTCTAAAGCTGCATCTTTCTCAATATACTTTTTATATTCTTTTAAAGTTGTTGCACCAATGCAACGCAACTCTCCTCGAGCCAGAGCTGGTTTTAACATATTAGAGGCATCTACAGCACCTTCGGCCGCACCTGCCCCAACTAAGGTATGTATTTCATCAATAAATAAAATTATAGAACCAGCTGCTTGCTCTATCTCCTTTAAAACAGCTTTCAAGCGGTCTTCAAACTCTCCTCTGTATTTTGCTCCAGCTATGAGAGCACTGATATCTAAGGCAATAATTCTTTTATTTTTCAGTCCTTCTGGCACATCTCCACTGACTATTCGACGAGCAAGCCCTTCCACTATGGCTGTTTTACCAACCCCTGGTTCTCCTATTAATACTGGATTATTTTTTGTTCTTCGGCACAATATCTGCATAACCCTTCTAATCTCATCATCCCGACCAATAACTGGATCCAGTTTTCCTTCCCTCGCTAATTGAGTTAAATCACGAGAATATTTTTCTAAAGCCTGATACTTTTCTTCTGGATTTTGATCGGTTATTCTTTGATTTCCCCTAATCTTCAGCAAGGCCTGATAGACCTTATCTCGATTAATTCCTCTTTCTTTAAAATAGCGGGCAAAAGAGCTATCCTCTAATTCTAGCATAGCCAGCAAAAGATGTTCTGTGCTGATATATTCATCTTTCATTTTGCTTGCTTCCTGGGTTGCTTTATTGAAAACAGTATTTAACTCATTACCAATATATTGACCTGCTCCCCCTCCATATACACTGGGGAACTGGGCTAATTTTCTTTCTAAAAAGGCTTCTAAATCGGCTATATCAACTTCTAATTTAGCTAAAACCGAAGGAATTATACCATCTCGTTGTCTGATTAAAGCTAGCAATAAATGTTCACTTTTAATTTCCTGATGATTATTCTGTAAAGCCAATTGTTGGGCCTGACTGATTGCTTCCTGAGCTTTAATGGTAAATTTATCAAACTGAATCATGTTTTATCTCCTTTTTACAATTTTCTTATCTATATTATATATCTATTATATATTATAATTATACTGCTATTGTCAAATATCCGAATATCGTAATAATATATTTAGATTTTTAATTTTATTTAAAATACAATAATGCTATATTGTTCTTACCTCTTTTATGTCTGAAAATATTAGCTGGAAATTATCTTACTTATCTTATCTTACTATTAATTCAAGATGATAAATGAGAGAGATTAATTTGTTCCCTTCGTTCGCTGGTAATGATTAAAGAAAAAAAATCCCTGTTACACCGAACAGGGGCTACCTAAAACAATATTATAACTACCGCTCAAATTTTTAATTACAGCTATTTGCTATTAATCTTATTCTAATTACTGATTACTTAAATATAAGCAAAAATATTAATTAGGCTTTAGTGGCGGAATATTTTTCATTTTTTCTAATTTTCTAATTTCATCTCTTAACTGAGCAGCTTTTTCATAATTTTCTTTCTCTACTTCCATTTGTAGTTCATTTTTTAGTTGAGCTAAACGAATAGCAACCTCCTCTTCATCTTTAGAAGAATGAACGATAGAGGCCTTTTTCATTACCTCATCAGCTACAAAAATTGGTGCTTCTAACCTTAAGGCTACCGCAATAGCATCGCTCGGTCTGGCATCAATCAATAATTGTTTTTCTCCCTTTTTTAACCAGATAGTGGCATAATAAGTATTATCTCTTATATCAGAAATAATAACTTTTTCCATGCTTAATTCAGCAGATTCGATAATATCTTTAATTAAATCGGGAGAAAAAGGTCTTTTAGGTTCAGTTTTTTCTAATGCTAAAGAAATCATTTTAGCCTCATAAGGTCCAATCCATATTGGCAACCATTTTTTTTCATCCTGGTCCTTTAAAATTACTACAAAGCCTTTAGTGACTGGGTCAACTGCTACTCCAAAGACTTTTACCGGGATCATTGCCTTCTCCTCCTTCCCTTATTAATAACTTATTATTTTAAACAAGTGTGTAAAATATTTTCTTACTAATTATAACACATTATTGCTAAGATAAAAAAGTAATGTCTTAAACAAAATATTCAAGAGGAATCCTTCCTCTTGAATATTTTTATTTCTACTTTTTCATTTATTATTATCTATAGTTAACCTGAGTTTGTCTGACTGAATTTAAAATTCATTACACCGCTTATAATAATTATCGCTGAGCCAATGAGTGTCAATAAGTCTGGTATTACTCCTAAGCAGGTAATTTCCAGAATAGCAGCAAAAATAAATTAGTGGTTATTTCTTTTTCTTGCCAATATTTAAAAATTGCTCCATAATCATTACCAATTCTTTACTTTCTTCCCCCTTAATATTTATTACTGGCAAAGATATTCTGCTTCTCATTTTCTGACAAAGTTGCACCACATCTATCCAATCTGCTTCATAACTCTCTTTCCCATAGCGATGAAATTTTAGATAAAAGGGATTAACGGTAACTGCTAACACTGGTAAGCTATGGAGTGTCTTAAGTTTGATTCCTTTTCTTATCATATCAGCAAGAAGATCTTTAAGGTGGCAAATATCTTGGGAACCGACTAACAAAAAGGTGGGATTATCAATCAGAATTGTTTTCCCTCGGAATAATTCACTATATTTTTCCACCATCTCTTTTAATATCTTATCCTGAATAATTCCTGGTATATATATTTCTTTCGATTCTTTTTCATCGATATTGTTAATTAAATTATGAAGTGTTTTTTTACTAATTAGAGAATGATCATCTAATGGTCTTATGACCCCATTTTTCTGAAAAATTACCATATTGTGTTGATACCTTCTTATTTCTTGGTTAAAAATATTTTGTTCTTCTCTCAAAGGTAAATTGTACACTCTTAATATACTTTCGGTCTCCTCCACAAGTAAATCAACATCAATATGACGAGAGGCTCCAGTGGTTAAAATCAATGCATCACAATGCACTAATGGTATCATTCTATTCAAAGCTCCATCAACTAATATTATTTGTACTCCCTGTTGTTTTATTTTTTGAATAATATATTTTAAGTCTTTGCTCTTATTGGGACCGGCTAAAACCACTAAACCCTCTTGCAAGGTATTCCCTATTAATACTGGTCCTAAAGGAGTAAGAATGGGCGTTTTTTCAATTGTTTCTAATTTTGCTGCTGTGGAAGATAAGCATTGTTCTGCAGTAGCAATGATATTGCCTTTTTGAATAAAAATGCGTGGTTTGGGTAATCCGGTAATATTGTCTATATCTTCTCCATCATAGCCAATACTGGTTAGCCCTACCCCAATATTTTCCTTATTGGTCCATTCCAGTAAAAAATTAAAAGTGGTAGTTTTTCCAGTATTTTTAGCTGTTCCTAATATTCCAATTACCTTACTACTAATTGGCATAGGCTATTTCCGCTTATCTTTCCATGATGGTATTTCTTCCAGCAAGACCAGGATAAGCCCCATCCTCAGGTCCACCTAATAACCCCTCGTATAGTGAATTAACAAAACTACCTCTTCTGGCAACTTTTTCTAAAGTTGTTTCAATTCCCTGTTTTATTTCTTGTTCATATTCTTTGGCTTTAGCTGTTGGTTTAATCTCTGCTTTCCCTAAGAAACGAAATACTTCTTGAATTGCTCTTAAAGTATCAATCCTGGAAGAAATAGAAATCGGACCTCTGGAATAGGCCTCATCAGCAGAGGCGATGGTAATTGCATCAACCTTAAGGGAAATAGCAATAGCAGCATGTAAAGCAGTAGTTAATGAAGATTGTATTCTATCTTCCGAATGAGTCATAAAACCAATCGGTTCTCCTGGCCAGATGGGAGCATCGATAATGGAACGCAAGCTATTGATTTTAGCCACATTATAATCAATATAGTTATCATCCATTTTACCAGTAATCATAACATCAGGTGAGTAACAAAATAAAGGTTTTAATATTGGTTGTGCCTGTAATTTTAAAGCCAAATCAGCAATAATCAGCAAACCAGCGAATGATTTACAGGCTGGCACCCCTCCCAATTCCTCATTAGTTGGCTCATCAAAGGGCATCTTATATTTGGCCGCATATTTTATGGTTTCTATACCGTCAATAGTTAACCTCGCCGGATCAGTGCCTCCATTCAATGCTCCATAAACTATATGAATTTTTGTTAAATCTGCACCTAATTCACCAGCTAGAACCGCTGTCTCTGGTGTATTTAATCCTCGATGCGCCCGGACGGTCCAGAGAGTTTCTTGATGAAGGGAAGATTTTATTTTTGCTAAATTTTCCCAGGTAATAATGGAGCCATCTTCTTCATGAGATAATATTCCTTCCAGAAAGCCCTCAGTACGTGCACCCCAGGAGGGATCAAAATGAAATACTCCATCTGCTCCCCAGGCTTCACTTGTTTTAATGTGAGCAATGTCCATAATCGGACAACCAGTACCATATTGAACAAAGACAAGTGGTAGAGATTGGGAATGCCTTAACTTTTTAAAATTAATATTTTCCTTTTCTTTTTTAATATAGGTATCAAGTTTAGATATTTCTTCTGGAGACAGAGTTCTTACTTTATTAGGGAGCTTACCGTCTTGATAAAACTGTAAAATTTTCTCATCACAGTAGTTAAGGTAATTCCCCATTAAAAGTTTAATCTTATTAGATTTATCTTGCTGAGTTAGATTGCTATCTTTATTGATACCAATCAATCTTTCTCGTAATTTTGCCCTTTCAATGGCTGGACTGGTCTTGTTACTACTCCATTGGATAATCTCATCGGTAATTTCATTTAATAGTTTTTTTATCTTATTATTTTTATATTGATAATTATACTGAGCAGGGATAGAGGCTTTTTTTCTAAATAATTTCTCCTTCTCTTTTAGGTATTCTCTATCTTCAAGATAAGCTATAATTTCTTCAAAATCAGTTCCTGCTCCAAATCCCTTATCAAATCCTAATTCAGCTGCTAATTGTGGGGTAATTGCTTTTCCTCCCAATACTATTTTGGCTTTATCTCTAATCTTAGCGGCATCTAACATATCAATAAATTTGCCCAACAACTCTGCCACACCATACCCTAAGGTTCTACTAACCAAGAGGTAATTTACATCAATTTCAGAGGCACGACTAATGATCTCTTCTAAAGGTAAATCAGGGGGTAATAAGATAGTCTGATGCCCTCTATCTTTTAACTTTCGATTTAAAATCTTCAAGGCAACGTCATGAACTGGATCCAGTGGAATCAATAAAACTTTTTTCTTATTTCTAATCTCATTCATTTTCTAATATATATTTATACTTCTTTTTTATTTTTATTTATTTTTTTGGTATAAGTCCAACCACCCATAGGAATCGCCAGGTTTGTAAATGTTGGCTCGCAGTCTGATCCGAGCACCAGAGCCCAAAAACTCAATAAAAACCACATCAACATCTTTGAACCCTAAATTTTCCATCATTGCCAACCCTAATTTCTTCCCTTCTTCCTCACTTTTACAAGCAATAAAGGTCTCAACATCAAGTGAGTCTAAGATATAATCTAAAAAGTCGGCATGCTTAATCATCATTTCCTCCTGCTATTACCCTTAAGGGAACCGGTTTGGTAGGGGGACGAAAGGTAGAAAGGGGTATCTCCTCTACCTTCTTATGGAGATAGGAAGCGATAGCCTGTAAGAGAATCCTCTGACAGGACTTCCCCTGGCAGGGACCCATACCAGCACGGGTAAGACGTTTTATTTCATCTAAGGTGGTATAGCCCTTGTCTAATTGTTCCCTTATCTCTCCCCAGGTAATATCCTCACAACGACAGATAATGGTATCATCATCCATGGTCCTACTCCTCCACTTTGATATTACGGATCAAAAGAGCCAACTCTTTGGGCACCAGAATACTTATGATAGAAGTCTTGTTTTTGGTACTCTGCACCCTGCTCACCTTCACCTGAGCTACTTGGTTACCTTCTCGGTCTAAGCCTGAGACCAGCTCACCCTTTTTGGGTAGTGGTAACAGTTCATAGGGTAATTTAACTAAGGCCTCTTTCTGTGAGTAGTTGCTATCCACTACAAAGATAGCCAGTCCAGGACAGGAGGCAATACAGAGACCACAACCGGTGCATTTAGTATAATCCACCTTGGGCAAATCATTGATATCGGCAAAGGGTAAAATTGCCCCTGAAGGACAGGAAAGAGCACAGGGGTCACAGGGGATCTGTTGCAAACATTCTATCACCACTACCGGCTTCTTAGACAGTAACTCCTTGGGGGGTATAACTTTTTCTAATTCTGCTTTAGAAG
>DKFO01000008.1 GCA_002452835.1 Candidatus Atribacteria bacterium UBA6794
TATCTCCTTTTACCTTCAATATCTCTAATAAAAATAAATAGTTGTCAGTTGTTAGTTCTCAGTTTTTAGATTAAAAATATGGGCAATAATAATATGATATTGTCACCCTCGCACTCTAACTAATATTTAGAAGCAAATTTAAATGACATCTTCCTTATTAATTTATCTTAAGAATAATGAAATTTCTGGGAAATTTCATTATTCAAGGGGAATCCTTCCCCTCTTGAGAGGGGTGTCCCGAAGGAACGGGGTGTTCCCCTTGAGAACCGCTGAAATAACTTCTGACTAGCAATTGTATTTAAACGATATACGTTATACGTAATACGATATACCATATTCACCCTCACCTATCCTCTCCCTTCTAAGGGAGAGGAATGATGAATCATTTGCCGTAACCTTTCTTTAAGAAAGGTATTCCTGTTAACCGTTTTGTTATTTTTAATAGCAATCCACAATGCTTTATTGGTCCCTACTATAATAACTAATTTCTTAGCCCGCGTAATGGCTGTATATAATAAATTACGTTGTAGTAAAAGAAAATGTTGCGTTAAGAGAGGAATAATAACTACTGGATATTCGCTGCCCTGACTCTTATGAACAGTTATGGCATAGGCTAAGACCAATTCATTTAATTCAGAAAATTCATATTCTACTACCCGATGGTAAAAAAGTATCTTAACTACCTGTTCTTCATGGTCAATTTCTTTGATATTACCTATATCGCCATTGAAGACCTCTTTATCATAATTATTACGAATCTGCATAACCTTATCATTTACTTTAAATTGCTGATGACCATATTTTACACTTTTCCCCACCGGATTTAAGGCATTTCTCAGCAAATCATTTAAGCGATCTGCACCAACAGCACCTTTATACATGGGGGTCAAGATTTGGATATCCTGCATGGGGTCTAAGCCATAGCTACGAGGTAGCCGAGTGGTACAGAGATTGACTATTTTTTGAGCAGCTATTTCTGGATCATCTTCTTTTAAAAAGAAAAAATCTCGGTCCTCTTTACCACGCAGAATAGGATATTGTCCCTGATTTACCCGGTGAGCATTTAGCACAATCAGGCTTTTTTCCTTCTGCCGGAAAATATGGGTTAGACGTATTACCGGAATAACTTCTGAATCTATTAAGTCCTTTAGTAAATTACCAGGACCAACTGAGGGTAGCTGATCAATATCACCAATCAGAATTAAGAAAGTATTTTCGGTAACAGCTTTTAATAGACTATGCATTAGTAAAATATCTATCATGGAAACTTCATCCAGAATAACTACTTCAGCCCGGAGAGGATTCTGTTCATTCTTGGTAAAACACCTTTCTTTAGGGTTATAAGCCAAGAGACGATGAATAGTTTTAGCTGTTCTACCGGTCGCTTCGCTTAACTTTTTAGCAGCTCTACCAGTGGGAGCTGCCAGGACAATCTTGAGCCCCAGCTCCTCAAACAGCTCAATCAAACCAATGGTGGTAGTTGTTTTTCCAGTACCAGGACCACCAGTTAAAATCAGCACCCGGTGTAGCAAAACTTCTTTAATAGCTTGTTTTTGTTCTTTAGCAAAACGTATTTTATACTTTTTTTCTAACTCTTTAATTTTTTGCTCAATATCAATCTGAGACAACTGCTGTGGGGAACGAATCAAACTGATAATCTTTTGACTTACCTCTTGCTCTGCATTAAAGTATAACGGTAGCCAGACCTGTTTGTTTTCGATTATTATCTCCTGATTATGATTTAGCAGAAGGCATTCCCTTTTCACCTCATCATCACTGATGCCTAACAATTCAGAAGCCATCTGCACTAAATCATCTTGATAGACAAAACAATGACCCTCTCCAGCACTTTCATTTAAACAAAACTTAATTCCTGCTCTAATTCTAAAAGGGGAATCGCTCCTGATGCCTAAATTTTGAGCAATTTTATCGGCAATCTTAAAACCAATACCAAAGATATCATCAACCAGACAATAGGGATTTTCTTTTAATTTTTCAATGGCCTTTGTTCCATACTGCTTGAATATTTTTACAGCATAGCCAGTAGTAACCTGATAAGATTGTAAAAAAAGCATAACCCTTTTGATTTCTTTCTGTTCTTGCCAGGATTTTTGAATTAACTCAATTCTCTTTTTAGCAATACCTTCTACCTCATTTAGACGGTCGGGTTGCTCCTCAAGTATGTCCAGTGTTTTTTCTCCAAAATGATCTACTATTCTCTGGGCAGTGGCCGGACCTACCCCCTTAATCAATCCTGAACCAAGATAACGTCTTACCCCTTCTAAGGTAGTTGGTAAAATAATCTGGTAATCGTCAAAATTAAACTGGAGTCCATAACGGGAGTCCACCTTCCAGTTGCCTTTAAACTGGTACATCTCACCAACATTTACCGTGGCCATTTTGCCCACTACTATCATTTCCTTCTTTTCTGGTTCTGACATATCAAGACGGGCAATGACAAAACCATTTTCTTCATCATGGTAAACCACTTTTTTTACTATTCCCTTAATCAGGACTATTTCTTCTTCCATTTAATCTTTATTCACTTTCCATATCATCCATATCACAGATTAGTTGATAGATTTATGATATTATCTTAATCCAAACTTTTCTTGTTCGGGGTCCGTCAAATTCACAAAAACATATCCCCTGCCAGGTTCCCAATTTCAACTGACTATCCTCTATAATAACGGTAACTGAGGAGCCCACCAGGCTTGATTTAATATGCCCGGCTGAATTACCCTCTAAATGATGGTATCCATCTTGAAAGGGAACCAATTTATTGAGCTCTTGCAATAAATCATCTTTCACACTGGGATCTGCATTTTCATTGATAGTTATACCAGCAGTAGTATGGGGAACAAAAATACAGCAGAGCCCCTCCTTCAGATTACTTTTCTGTATTACTTCGTGAATTTCAGCAGTGATGTCCAGAATTTCCGTGCGGCTATGAGTATTAACCGATATGGTCTTTAACATAATCTCTCCTCTTATCTTTTTCAGCAATACCCATCAGGGAATTAAAAATTATGGTAGTATTGCCTTATTTTGGTAGAAATCTCTTTTAGTCTATCACATTTTTAATACTATTCAAAGACCAGAATATATTCAAGGGGAATCCTTCCCCTTGACAACCCCTGAAATTAAGATCCAGATTTAATATTGATATTTAATAATCTATACCATATCTTATCTTTTCTTTAATAACTTATCATTGTATTTCTAAGAATATCGAAATTGCTGGGCAATTCCGATATTCAGGGGAGGTATCCCCTGAAACCCCTCAAAATCAAAATGGTTTTCAGTTATTGGTTCTTAGTTTTTAGACCAAAGATACAGGTATAATAGTATGAGATTGCCACGCCCTGCTCCCTAAATATTAGTTTAGAGGACGGGACTTGCAATGATATTTGTTTATATTATAGTATCAAAATTTCTGGGCAATTACGATAATCAAGTGGAAAAATCCCCCTCTTGAGAGGGGTGTCCCCAAGGGACAGGGTGTTCCCCTTGACAATCCCTGAATTAACTTCCGAATAGCAACTGTATTTAAACGATATACGTTATACGTAATACGATATACGATTTTGTCATTAATAATTATTGATATCATTATAGGAATTATACTATTTAGTAAAGAAAAATAGTGAATAGAGGAAGAAAACCTTTTAATTCTTATTTTTTATAATTAAATTTGACTCTCTTAAAAATTTAGTTATATAATCTACTATTAATAGCTACTAATAATTAATAATCTATTTGTTTCAAATAAGGAGGTTTTATGAGAAAAATAATTATTATACTTTTAATTCCCTTACTATTATCCTTAATTATAACACCGATAGTTGTAGCATCTGATTATCTTACCCAGGCGGATGCTATTTATCAGAAGAATAACTTAGAAAGTGTGAAAGAATCACTACCACTTTATCGTAAAGCAGTAGAAGAAAATCCTGATAGTTATGAGACTAACTGGAAAATGGCTAGAGCTTTAAGAGAATATGCTGATTTATCTTTGCAAGCAGAAGTTGAGGATTGGAAAGACATCTGTGAAAATTATGGCAAAGAAGGGTTAAAATACGCCGAAAAGGCTAAAAAATTAGAGCCAGATCTGGTAGAAGGACATTATTATTATGGATTATGTGCTGGGACTTACTCTGATGGAATAAGTATAATAAAGGCAATTCAAAAAGGATTAAGAGAAAAAACAGAAAAGGCATTTGAAAAAGCCTATGAAATTGATAAAATGTATGATGATGCCGGCCCAATATTAGCTTTAGCCAGAATGTGGCATCAACTTCCCTGGCCTTATCAAAAAGAGAAGACTTCCGAAAGGTACTTCGAAGAATATTATCAATACTTTCCGGATAATCCTCAGGGATTGGTATATTATGCCGAGTTATTAAAAGATCGGGGCAAAAAGGAACAGGCTAAAGAACTTCTCCGGAAAGCTGCTCAAAGTGACCATCCTTATTTCAGTAAAAGAGCAAGGGGACTACTGGAAAAATGGTCTAGTTAATTTTTTATTCATTCTTAAAGAAGAAAAAGTAGTTAGCTATAAATAGGCTGAGATAAACCTTTTTTAAAAGTCTTATCTCAGCCATTTTTAGAATCACTATGGTAATTTAGGAATCATCTTTTTTTACAATCCAATCCTTCAATAAATTTAAACTAAGTAAAGCCCCAATTAACATATTAAGGTAAAAGGTAAATAAACGCCAACCGCCGACATAGATTCCCAGTAGATGAGCAGGAACAAAAAAAGAAAAGAGGGAAGCAAATCCTACCTCGGCAGCACCACTCCCACCAGGTGTTGGTAAAAATGGTAACAGAAAAAAGATTAAAACTTGAAGGGCTATTACCAATGCAAAATCTAACTGCATTTCCAGGGCTAGTAAGAGCAAGGGGGCAACAGAAAAATAGCAGAACCAATACAAAAAAGTATAAAAAAAGGCCAAAATTATTTCTCGGGGATGATTTAATAGAAGGTGGTAACTTTCCTGTAACACCCTTACTTGTGATATAATTCCTTCTAATATCTTTTGGATTGTTGGTCTTTGAAAAAAATTGCTGAGAAAGGAAATATCTTTTAGTCTGATAAGGAGAGATTCAACTTTTTGGGGATTGCTCACCACCAGGACAAATGCTAATATAACTATTATGGAAAATCCTATCGCTATTATTAATAATAACCAGGATAATACCTCATATTCCTGAAGGGAGTCTTGAAAATAAAAAAATAAGAGGGGAGTAATAATTAAGAAAATAATGGATTTCATAATGGGTCTAATGGTGGCAATCAAGATGCCCTTAGCAATAGAAATACCCTGTTGTTGAAATAAAAAAACCTGACCCGGAATGGTACCAGAAAAATAGGGTGTGATACCACCCAGAAAAGAACTGATATAGAAGATCTTAACTGATTCCCAAAAAGCAATCCTTTCGCCGACAGCACCAGCAACAACCTGTATTCTTAAACCTTCTATGAAAACCGAGAGAAAGATAGCTGCAGCAGCTAACAAGAGAAATTCTTTCTCCATATCTTTAATACTAATTACAGTATTTTCATCAATGGTAAGGAAAAAAATTAGTAAAAATGCTGTGATTCCAATAAGCAACGAAATAATCAATCCCTTAATTATCTTATTGCGATTAAGAACAGGTTTTTCTATTGTTTCCACTTTAATATCTTTTCTCTTATTATTTAAAAATAGAATGAAAAAAGGAAGTCTCATTAATATTTAAATAGTGACTTCTTTATACTATACTATAATATAATATGCAAAGTTCTTTTGAACATCAAGAAAATTATTATATAATAAAAAAATGAATTAGTACTACTCCAGTCTAGGTTATCTCTCTAAGGTGGTTAACAAGATGAACAATAATAACAATAATAGAACAGTACCAGTCTCTAATTTTCAGCAATGGCTGGCTGAAAAAATTAAAGAAATAAAAAAGAGTAAACAGATACCAACCCTTTTACTGCACAGTTGTTGTGCTCCCTGTAGTAGCTATGTCTTAGATTATCTCTCTGCCTATTTTTCAATTACTGTTTTTTTCTATAATCCCAATATCCATCCCAAAGAGGAATATGAAAAAAGATTGAAGGAGCAAATAGAGCTTATTAACCAACTCCCAGTAAAAAATGCAGTAAATTTTATTAGCGGACCTTATGAAACAGAATTATTTTTTCAAAAGATAAAAGGTTTAGAACAGGAACCAGAGGGCAAAAGACGCTGTTTAAAATGTTTTGAGCTACGGCTGGAGAAAACAGCTCAAAAGACAATTGAGTTAGGATATGACTATTTTACTACTACCCTAACCATTAGTCCTCACAAGAATGCTTTAGCCATCAATCAAATAGGTAGCCATGTTGCCTCAATCTATCATCTTCATTATTTATATAGTGACTTTAAAAAGAAAGAGGGGTTTAAAAATTCCATTTCCCTATCTCATAAATACCAGCTCTACCGGCAAAATTATTGTGGGTGTATCTTTTCTCACTTACCCTAATCCTCTCCCTTCCAAGAGAGAGGGTTAGGGTAAGGGTGCTAAAGCAATAATGCATATAATAATGTGTATGTATATGTTATTTATGCTAAGTGGAACGAATTTCCTGGCGCATAAATACCACATA
>DKFO01000045.1:0-14910 GCA_002452835.1 Candidatus Atribacteria bacterium UBA6794
CCACAAGTTGTTGACACGAACTTTAGTAGAGCAAAATTTGACAAAGTTTATTAATGATGATAAAATTTTTGAAAAATTAAATATAATTACAGAAGTGTGCCTAGGGTTCCGTCTAATTTATAATTTATTATATTAGAGGCTGGACCAAGCGACACAAAGTATCTAAATGGTACTACACTTTTAGGATAAAAGCCTGAAGGAGAGGTTCTGTGGAAAAACACTACCTGTCATTCAGGCTTTTTGCATATATAAATATAATATATAATAAAACTTTAATACTTTAATTAAAGGAATTAATAACGCAAATTAATGGGTTTCGTAAAAAGAAAAATAAAAAAGGATTGAAACTATGCCGGAGGCTAATTACGAAGATTATTTGAGAACGTTAAATAAGATAAGTGAGGTAATAACTTCTGACCTTTATCTGGAAGATATATTAAAATTGATTGTAACCCTAACTGCTAATGTGATGGGGGCGAAGAATTGTAATGTATGGTTGTTTGACGAAAAAAATCAAGAATTTAATATAAAAGCTACTCATTTAATACACCAAGAATATTTAAATAAAAAAACCATAAAATTAGATGAAGGCATAGTAGGATTGGTAGCCAGAGAAAAAAAATCAAAGATAATTCTTGATGTCTTAAAAGATGAACGATATAAAGAAAAAGAGCTGGCTAAAAAAGAGGGCTTAGTTTCTATGGCTAGTATTCCTATGATGGTAAAAGATAAAGTTATTGGTGTGCTTAATGTTTATACCAATAAGCCGTATAAATTTTCACCAGCTGAAGTTACTTTATTGTACACTGTTGCTAATCAGGCAGCAGTAGCTATCGAAAAAACTGCCCTAATAATTAAAACGAAAATAATTCAAGAAGAGTTAGATACTCGAAAAAAAATAGAAAGAGCAAAAGGTATATTAATGGAAGAAAGAAAAATAAGTGAAAGTGAGGCTTTTTCTTTAATCAGAAAATTTAGTATGGATAAACGAATCTCTATGAAGGAGATTGCTGAAGCCATAATTCTTTCCTCGGAAATTGGTAAGTAACCCAAAAAGATAAAAAATAAAAGATTTAAGTTTCTACTAGGAAGTAGAATAAAGGGCAAAGATGCCCCCATTATATCCATAAATAAAGGCCAAAGAAGTCCTTTTTTGACAGGGTTTGTCTTAAAGAGGGCTTCTTTTTTTATGGGTTAACTTAGTATCGAATTAAATATACAAAAAGGGGAGTGATATACTTTTATTCTATATTTTGAGAAAGATTTTGGCATAAAACTAAAAAAGATATAAGGGTTTCAGGGAGTAAATTCCCCTGACCATCTTTATGTTTGTTAAATTTGACAGTGAAGACTAAAAACATTTATAGCGATTACAAAAATTATATATTTAGGAGGAAAATTAATAATGACCAATCAAATAAATACTTTGGAAAGTTTACAGAGGGAATTAGAGAAAGACAGTAATAAAATAAATGCTTTTGAAATAGCCCAAACGCAGTTAGAGAAAGCTGCCTATAAAATGAATTTGGACCCTAATATTTTAGCCCAACTCAAAGAGCCAGAGAGAGTATTAATGGTTTCTTTTCCTGTAAAGATGGATGATGGAACAGTGAAAGTATTTACCGGTTTTAGATCCCAGTATAATACTGCTCGAGGACCAGCCAAGGGTGGAGTAAGATATCATCCTGGGGTAACCTTAGATGAGGTGAAGGCTCTCTCTGCCTGGATGACCTGGAAATGTGCGGTTGCCGGCATCCCCTATGGGGGAGCTAAGGGAGGAGTAATTTGTAATCCCAAAGAAATGTCAGAGGGGGAATTAGAAAGGCTTTCTCGAAGATATATTTATGAAATTGCCTCTTTTATTGGCCCGGAAAAAGATATTCCAGCACCTGATGTGTATACTACTCCTAAAGTTATGGGTTGGTATGTAGATACCTATAATAAAATTACGGGGAAGGCAAGTTATTCCAGTATAACCGGAAAACCCTTAGAGTTATGGGGGTCAGAAGGGAGAGGGGAAGCAACCGCTCGTGGTTTATCTTATATGGTAGAAGAATCTGCCCAACTGCTAAATATTCATCCCTCAAAGGCGAAAGTAGTAATTCAGGGGTATGGTAATGCTGGTTCTATTTCGGCTAAGATCCTTCACGAACAAGGATATAAGATTATTGCCCTCAGTGATTCTAAAGGCGGGGTTTATCATCCTCAAGGGCTTGAACCCTCTTCAGTTTCAAATTATAAGGCCAAAACTGGATCAGTAAGGGGGTTTCCTCAGGGAGAATTCATCTCTAATGAAGATTTATTGGAATTAGAGTGCGATATTTTAGTACCTGCTGCCCTGGAGGGGGTAATTACCGAAGAGAATGCCCCTAATATAAAGGCAAAAATTATAGCGGAAGCTGCTAATGGACCTACCACTCCCGAGGCCGATGAAATATTATTCAAGAAAGGAATCTTAGTAATTCCGGATATTTTAGCTAATGCTGGCGGAGTTGTGGTATCTTACTTTGAATGGGTGCAGGGTCTATATGGTTATTTCTGGGACGAAGAAAAAGTGAATAGAAGGTTAAAAAAATTGCTGATAAAGGCCTTTAATGAGGTGTTAAAGATTGCACAACAGGGAAAAACAGATAATCGTACTGCTGCTTATATCTATGCTATCTCCCAGGTGGCAAAGGCAATGAAGGCGCGGGGGATTTGGCCTTAAAATTGAATAAATTTATGAGAAAGGGAACCCCACCTTAGTTGTTAATCAAGCTCTCTTTCTTTAAGAAGTGGCAAGGACAGAATATTGACTTAGTTTAGGGAGAGGTCGCATTAAAATACTTTTTAATTAAAGAAAGGTGACAATAAATGACGGCAAAAGTAAAATTTAGTACCCGTACTAATCTTTTAGAACAGGCGATATATAAATACAATCTACAAGATGTAGAAGAGCCAAATTTGTACCGAGAGGTATTCCCTTATACGGAAATACCCCGAGTGACTTTTAACTACCGGAATGTCCCAATGTTTGTCCCGGAGGAGATCTGGATTACCGATACTACCTTTAGAGATGGGCAGCAATCGCGTCCACCTTATTCCTCAGAGCAGATCTTAAATATTTTTGACCTTCTACACCAGTTGGATAACGATTCGGGGGTCATAAGACAGACCGAATTTTTTATTTACTCAAAAAAAGATCGAGAAGCCATAGAAAAATGTTTAAGTAGAGGCTATAAATATCCCGAAGTTACTGCCTGGATAAGAGCCAAGAAAGAAGATTTTCAATTAGCCAAAGAAATAGGGGTAAAAGAGACCGGTATATTAGTCTCTTGCTCTGATTATCATATCTTTAAAAAACTTCATCTTACCCGAAGACAGGCTATGGAGATGTATCTTTCTATTGTAGAATCTGCTTTAGAAAGTGGGATAATCCCTCGCTGTCACTTCGAGGATATTACTCGAGCTGATTTTTATGGTTTTGTAGTCCCCTTCGCCAACGAGCTGATGAGGCTTTCTAGAGAAGCAAAGATGCTGGTTAAGATAAGGGCTTGTGATACCTTAGGTTTAGGGGTGTCTTTCCCCGGGACAGCCCTACCCCGTTCTGTACAAGGCATTATATATGGCTTGAGACATTATGCGGAAGTTCCTTCGGAAGGGATAGAGTGGCATGGGCATAACGATTTTTATAAAGCGGTAACCAATTCTACTACTGCCTGGCTTTATGGGGCCTCAGCGGTAAATACCTCTCTTTTTGGTATAGGTGAAAGAACCGGAAATTGTCCTTTAGAAGCAATGGTTATTGAATATGTACAGCTTAGAGGAACTACCAAGCAAATGAGATTGGAAGTTATAAGTGAGATTGCTGACTATTTTGAAAAAGAAATTCGTTATGAGATTCCATCTCGCACCCCTTTCGTAGGGGAAGCCTTTAACGAAACTAGTGCCGGGATTCATGCGGATGGGATATTGAAAGACGAGGAAATTTATAATATATTTGATACCGAAAAAATATTGAATAAACCGGTAACAGTAAAAATTGGGCTGCATTCAGGGTTAGCGGGTATTGCCGCTTGGATAAATAAGTACTTTAAGTTAGAAGGGGAAAGAAGATTAAGTAAAAACGATCCCCGAGTTTTAAAGATCAAAGAATATATTGACCAGGAATATGCTAAAGGCAGAGTAGCCAGTTTTAGTGATGAAGAATTGGAATCTTTAATAAGTTTTTCCCTCAAAGAAAGAGAGCAGGGTGATGGCGAAGCACCTGGTTTCGATTCCTCGAACCCGTAAGACCAGGGGGATAATCATTTTATAAAAAAATATTTAGACTATAGGCTAGAGGTTAATTAATTTGGAAAAAGGGGGAGATTTAGCTTTGTCATCTACCGGAGCACAGAAAATTCTAAAGAAACATTTAGTAAAAGGAAAGATGGTGCCGGGCAAGGAGATAGTCATAAAGATTGATCAGACCCTTACCCAGGATGCTACTGGCACCATGGTCTATTTGCAGTTAGAGGCCTTGGGAATTAAGCAACTGAAAACAAAAAAATCGGTAGCCTATATTGATCATAATACTCTTCAGGCGGGGCCTGAAAATGCTGATGACCATCTTTATATCCAGACTGTAGCCCAAAAATATGGGATATATTTTTCCAGGCCAGGTAATGGGATATGCCATCAGGTTCATTTGGAAAGGTTTGCCCTCCCTGGGGAGACACTTTTAGGTTCGGATAGTCACACCCCTACTGCTGGCGGACTGGGGATGTTAGCAATAGGAGCAGGAGGACTGGAGGTGGCAGTAGCTATGGCTCAGGGAGAATATCGTTTTATAATGCCCAAAATAGTAAGAGTAAATTTGATAGGAAAATTAAATCCCTGGGTCTCCGCCAAAGATATAATCTTGGAGCTCTTAAGGAGAATAACAGTAAGAGGTGGAGCAGGAAAGATATTTGAATATAGCGGTAAAGGGGTAAAAAGTTTATCGGTCCCCCAGAGAGCCACTATTACCAATATGGGAGCCGAATTAGGGGTCACGACTTCCCTCTTCCCTAGCGATGAGAGAACCTGGGAATTTTTAAAGGTGCAAAAGAGAGAAAAAGATTATTTAGAAATCCAGGCGGACGAAGAGGCGCTTTATGATGAGGAGGTAGAAATTAATCTTTCCCAATTAGAACCATTAGTGGCTTGTCCGGATAGTCCAGATAAGGTGGTACCGGTATCATCTTTAAAGGATATTAAGGTTAATCAGGTAATTATCGGGAGTTGTACCAATTCTTCTTATAGTGATTTGATGAGGGTAGCCAGAATTCTTCAGGGTAAAACTATTGCGGATAGTATTTCGCTAGCTATTGCCCCAGGGTCAAAACAAGTTTTGTCTATGTTAGCTAAAAATGGAGCTCTCACCACCCTAATTGGGTCCGGGGCTCGGATTCTGGAATGTGCTTGTGGACCTTGTATTGGTATGGGACAATGTCCCCCTACTGGTGGAATATCCTTGAGAACTTTTAATCGGAATTTTAAGGGGAGAGCCGGCACACCCTCCGCCCAGATTTACTTGGCTGGTCCAGAAGTGGCGGCGGTATCGGCACTTACTGGTTATCTTACTGATCCTCGAGGATTCGAATTAAAAGATTGTCCCAAAATAAAAAGGCCCCCAACTTTTTTGATTAACGATAATCTGATTATCTTGCCAATTAATCGTTCTAAGGAGGTGGAGGTAATAAAGGGACCTAATATAAAACCATTTCCTTTGGGTAAACCGTTGCCTTCGCAGATAAGAGGAAAGGTCTTGATTAAAGTAGGAGATAATATTACTACGGATCATATAATGCCCTCTCCGGCCAAACTGCTTCCTTATCGCTCAAATATACCCTACCTTTCTGATTATTGTTTAACTCCTTGTGATCAGGATTTTCCCCGGAAGGCCAAAGAGAATGGAGGTGGCTTTATTGTGGGGGGAATAAACTATGGACAAGGCTCCAGCAGAGAGCATGCGGCTCTGGTCCCCCTTTATCTAGGGATAAAAGCAGTTTTAGCTAAATCATTTTCTCGCATTCATTATTCCAATCTTATCAATAATGGGATTATACCTTTGGTATTTAAAAATCCGGAGGATTACGAGGAGATAGGGGAGATGGATGAACTTTTAATCGAGGAGGCTATTTCCCAGGTTAAGGGTGAAACAGTTAAGGTTAGAAATTTGACCAAAGGCAAAGAATATGAGATGATTTTGGATATTACTCCCCTCCAGCAAGAGGTCTTGGTTCAGGGAGGTCTTTTGAATTTAATAAGGTCAAAGGAAAATACAAAATACGGTGAAAAGCTTAAGGCTAAAAACACAAAACCATAATTTAAAATTTAAAATTCTTGGTTCTTTTGTATAAAGTATTGTTTTTAATGTAGGGGTCAGATTCATTCAACCCGTGTTTTGCGAGTTTGATAAATCAAACCCCTTTCTCTAAAAACTCGAAACTTGTAACCTGTAAATCGGTCAACTGGTTAACTGGCAAACCGGGTAACCGGCTAACTATAAACGCTATACGCTCTGCGCTAAGTTTATTTAGTAAAGACTAATTTATGGTTAGGGGTGAATAAAATTGACTTACAATATTACTTTGATTCCGGGGGATGGAATTGGTCCGGAAGTTACGGAAGCCGCGAGGAAGGTTTTAGAAGCCAGCGGTATAGACTTTAATTGGGAAGTGGTGGAAGCGGGAGAAAAGGTTATTCCCCAATATGGTACTCCACTCCCTGATTATGTAATAGAGAGTATTAAAAGAAATGGGGTGGCTTTAAAAGGGCCGGTTACCACGCCGGTAGGCACCGGTTTTAGAAGTATTAATGTAGCCTTAAGGCAGGTATTAAATCTTTATGCCAATTTAAGGCCGGTAAGGTCTTATAAGGGCGTGTCTTCGCGATATACCAATATTGATCTGGTAATAGTAAGAGAGAATACCGAGGACCTGTATGCCGGGATAGAGCACAAAATAGGGGATGACGCCGCTATCAGTATAAAAATAATTACCCGAAAGGCCAGCGAAAGGATAGCTAAATTTGCCTTTGAATTGGCTAAAAAAGAAGGAAGAAAAAAAGTTACCGCCGTCCATAAAGCCAATATAATGAAATACACCGATGGACTCTTTTTAGATAGTGTTAGAAAGGTTTCCCGAGAATATCCGGAAATAGCTTTTGAGGAGATGATTGTCGATGCGATGAGTATGAAACTGGTGCAGACACCCCAAGATTATGAGGTATTAGTTATGCCTAATTTATACGGAGATATACTGTCTGATTTGGCAGCCGGTTTGGTTGGCGGATTAGGGATAGTACCGGGAGCAAATATAGGAAAAAAGGAAGCCGTGTTTGAACCAGTACATGGTTCAGCACCCCAAGGATTGGCCCCCCATACCGCTAATCCAACCGCTACGATTCTCTCAGGAGTGATGATGTTAAGATATCTAGGTGAGAAGGAAGCAGCAGATAGGGTAGAAAAGGCAGTGACAGAAGTGTTGGAAGAAGGCAAAGATTTAACCCCTGACCTGGGTGGCAACCGGGGGACAGCAGAGTATGCCAAGGCGATTATAAAAGCTCTAAAGTAAGTTTTTGTCATAGTGACTGAATTAGTAAAATATCTCGAAAAAAATAACCTTTTTACCGTGAGTTAAAACTTTATAAATTCATATCCGTGGTTGACATATAATATGATTTAATATATTATTTCTTTAACCTCTTTTTGTTTTAATTAACACTGAGGGTGCTTCTTCTTGGTTAGGGATAAAAAAGTAGAGGAGTTTCAGGGTAGTTTACTCCCCTGATCATCTTATATAGAGGTAAAGATAAAAAGTTAAAAGCAGGTGAAAAATTATGCGGAGTGACGTAATAAAAAAGGGGTAGCTAGAGCTCCCCACCGTTCTTTGCTCAAGGCTTTTGGGATAACGGATGAGGAAATGAACCGGCCTTTTATCGGTGTTGCCCAGGCCGCTAATGAGGTTATCCCTGGCCATCTTCACTTAAGGAATATTGCCCAGGCAGTGAAAGAGGGGATAAGGATGGCAGGAGGAGTACCCTTTGAATTTTCTACTATTGGTGTTTGTGATGGGCTCTCGATGAATCATGAGGGGATGAAATATTCTCTCCCCAGTCGGGAATTGATTGCCGATTCCATTGAAGTGATGGCCAAGGCCCATGCCTTTGATGCTTTAATCCTTGTTCCTAACTGCGATAAAATAATTCCGGGGATGATTATGGGTGCCCTTAGAGTAAATATCCCCACTATCCTGGTAAGTGGCGGTCCTATGTTGGCTGGATTTCACCAGGGAAAGAACATTGCCTTAAGCAATGTCTTTGAAGCAGTAGGGAAATTTCAAACTAATTCTATAAGTAAACAAGAATTAAAAGAAGTAGAAGATTGTGCCTGTCCAGGAGTTGGTTCCTGTGCAGGTTTGTATACGGCAAATTCTATGAACATTTGGGCAGAGGCGGCCGGTATAGCCCTACCGGGAAATGGGACTATACCAGCGATAGATGCCCGCAGAATCAGGTTAGCTAAATATGCTGGAATGAAGATTATGGAACTATTAGAGAAAGAAATTAAATTTTTAGATATTCTTACCAAAGGAGCCATAGAAAATGCCATTACCGTGGAGATGGCTTTGGGTGGTTCATCAAATACGATGCTACATTGGAGTGAACCCCTACCACTGGACATATTTTTAAAAAAATAAGACTTCCGCGGTATAATGAAATAACCGTAAAGTAAAGAAAGGAGTAAAGTGGTTGGGATGATAGCAAGAAGACAATATGCTAAAGAACAGAAAGAGAAGATAGTGAAGCCTCTCCTTATCCTGAGGAGACGGCCCTAAAATTAGGGAAAGAAAACAATATCTCTTCCAGTCTTATCAACCGCTGGAAGAGACAGTATTTAAATGGCCAACTAGCTCAAAATAACCATGACAGGAAATAAATAAATTAAGAAAAGAGATAGCCACCTTAGAGCAGATGATTGGTAAGCTAACTATGGAAAACTACCTTTTAAAAAAAGAGCAAGAATATCTCATCCAGAAGAAAAAAGAGGATTCCTTCCTCCATTATTTAAATTCAGCAAGGAGGGAGGTAAGCTAATGGGTATTTCCAGGTCCACTTACTATTATCAGAAGAAAGAAAATACCGTTAAAACACAACAGGAGCAGTATTGCCTATCATCATCCCTATTATGGCTATCGGAGAATAACCGCACAACTGGGGAGGGAGAAGATCAAAGTCAATCACAAGCGGGTACTTAAGATCATGCGCCAGTTGGGTATTCAGGGGAAAGTAAAACATAGCTATATTACTACGACCAATAGCAAACACAGTAATCCCATCTACCCCAATCTGATCAAAGACAAAGTAGTAACGGGCATCAATCAGGTCTGGTCTAGTGATATTACCTATATCCGCATCTTATCTGGCTTGGTCTACCTGGCGGTGATCATTGATATCTACTCCCGTAAGGTAGTTGGCTATGCCCTGGGTAAAACTCTATCAGATGAACTTACCCTGGCTGCCTTACAGATGGCTATCGCTACCAGGAAGTTAGAAAACCTGATTCACCATTCGGATCAGGGTATCCAATATACTTGTAAAGATTACATCAAGATACTTAAGGAGAATGGTATCAGAATAAGCATGTCTGCCAAAGGTAACCCTTATGATAATGCCTTTGCTGAATCATTAATTAAAACCCTAAAACAGGAGGAGGTGTATCTATGGCAGTATGAAACGTATCAGGATGTGATAGAAAGAATTCCCTATTTTATTTGGGATGTGTATAATAGAAAGAGGCTACATTCAGCTCTAGGTTACCGGCCTCCAGAGGAATATGAGGAATTATTAGCTGAGGAAGCCTCTCAGGAAGAAGAAATAGCTAAGACTTTATCTGTCTAGTCTGAGGGGTTCAGTCCAATTAGCTCTGGAGATGGAAGCTTATCACCTGAAGAAATATATCGGGGCTTATGCCGCCGTCTTAGGGAGACTGGATGCCCTAATCTTTACTGCTGGAGTCGGGGAGATGAGTAATGTCATTCGGGCAAAGATATTGGAAGGATTAGAAATTTTAGGGATTAGGTATGAACCTGAAAAGAACAGATTAGCCCGAACCAGAAATGCTGAATCCGATATCTCTGCTGCTGATTCTAAAGTAAAGATATTTATCATCCCCACCGACGAAGAATTAGTCTTTGTGGAAGATGTAGTTGCTCTCCTGGAAGGTAATTACGATATACACACTAACTTTAAATATTCTTTCCAAGATAAAGATTATAAGAATCTGATGAGAGAAAGAGCCTATGAAGAAGAATATGAAAAAGCTAAGAAAAAAACGAAACATATAATATAACTTCTGCAGGTCTGCCATTTTTCATTATTCCCTGTGAGCTTAAATAAATAAGTGAAATTAAAAAATCACTAATTCTGTCCTCATCCTAAAAAGGTCTAAATCAGTTTGTTTTTCAATGTTTTTCCCATGCTATTTTTAGGAAATGAGCTTCTAAACTCAATTTTACTCGGTATCTTATAGGATTTTAGATTTTGCTTAGCACAAAAATCAATAAGTTCATCACTATTAACCCGGACTCCCTCTTTAACTACGACAAAGGCTTTAATCTCCTGTCCCAGTGTAGGATGTGGTGCACTTACTACTGCTACGTCTAGTACCGCGGGATGTTTAAATAGAACCTCTTCTATTTCTACAGGATGTACTTTCTCCTTCCCAATATTGATAAATTCCTTTTTACGACCGACAAAATATAAGAAGTTATCTTGATCAAGTCTTCCTAAGTCACCGGTGTAATACCAACCATCTCTAATGGCTTTCTTAGTTGCTTTTGGATTCCGATAGTATGTTCGCATAAGACCTGGACTTTGGTAGATAATCTCACCAATTTCTCCTATTGGTACATCATTCCCCTTTTTATCCACCACCCGAAAGCAGGCAAAGTCTGGATCAATCTTACCACAAGAATTAGGTCTCTTGATGAGATCCTCAAGTGATATAGAGGTCCCTACTGGCCCACCCTCAGCAAAACCATAAAGCTGTAGTATCTTGGCGTTGGGAAAAGCCATAACTAGTTGTTTTTGCAATACTGTCGGTAATAAATTAGACCAGGTAACCACTCTGATTGAAGTAAGATTATAATCAAAGATATTTTTGTAGTTTAAAAGTTTAACATACATATTGCCAGTAGCGTGAAGAATTGTTACCTTATGAGTTTCTATTTTTGTCAATACATCTTCTGGGTCGAATTTATTTAATAAGACTATCGATGTGCCCTGCATCAAACTGGCGATAAAATGTCCGTTAAAATTTGAAGAAACATAAATAGGTATAGCATTGAGCAATACATCATTATGTTGCATATCTGTAACATGAGCCATCCACCTCCCTGAAGCCAGAATATTTTGATGAGTATATACTACACCTTTGGGGTGGCCAGTAGTGCCTGAGGTATAACAAATAGCCGCATTACTATTAAGGTCAGTGGTTAAAGTAGGTAACTCCAGCTGCTTTGTCTCAAACAACCCTTGATGACCTTTTACTTCGAATTTTTTGAAATCCCTTAGCATTTCCTCAATAATAATTATCCGTTCTGAGAAATCAGTAAAGATTATTTTCTTTAAGATACTAAAAAACTTTCTACTGACTATTATCCAATCAGGCTCAACATTATCAATAATTCTCTGGATCTCTGAATCATCTAAAGTATTATTTAGTGGGATGATTACAGTGCCTAACTTTCGAAGAGAAAAACGAGAAAAAACGAATTCCGCTCCCCCCTCCAGATATAAAATTACCTTATCCCCCTGTTTTATCCCTATATCACTTAACCTATGGCTAAGCCAGCTAGAAATAATATCTGTCTCCTGGAATGAATAAATACGTTTATCGTTAATAAGAAAAGGACATTCGCCAAAGAACTGGACTGATCGCTGTAGTAAGCTAATCTCTCCGTTTTTAAGTTTTTCCCCATTATTAGTAAAATTAGCACTTGGATAGTTAGGCATAATTTATTGAACCTCCTATTTTATTAAATTTTTAAAGTTTTATCTCCTTTAAGACTGATAACCTAAATCTAAAGAGAAAGGTAACCTTTTTATTATATACTTCTTTGATTAGATAAGGAATACTTTTTATCTCAGGTAGTGATAAAATTAGAATATTTTTTTAATGAGGCAATTTGAGGGCTTAGTGTCTCATATAAAAATCTAATTGAAAGATGATACGATGCCTCAAGTAGAAATGCACTCGAAAGTACTTTGAGCTTTCTTACCCATAATAGCATTCTTTGCCTAGGGAGAAGATCAAGGTTAATCATAAGCAGGTAGTTAAGATCATGTGCCAGTTGGGTATTCAAGATAGACTAAAACGAAGCTATATTACTACCATCAATAGCAAACACGGTAACCCCATCTACCCTGATTTCATCAAAGACAAAGTAGTAACCGGGATTAATCAGGTCTGGTCTAGTGATATTACCTATATCCGCATCTTATCTGGCTTGGTCTACCTGGCGGTGATCATTGATATCTACTCCCGTAAGGTAGTTGGCTATGCCCTGGGTAAAACTCTATCAGCTGAACTTACCCTGGCTGCCTTACAGATGGCTATCGCTACCAGGAAGTTAGAAAACCTGATTCACCATTCGGATCAGGGTATCCAATATACTTGTAAAGATTACATCAAGATACTTAAGGAGAATGGTATCAGAATAAGCATGTCTGCCAAAGGTAACCCTTATGATAATGCCTTTGCTGAATCATTGATTAAAACCCTAAAACAGGAGGAGGTGTATCTATGGCAGTATGAAACGTATCAGGATGTGATAGAAAGAATTCCCTATTTTATTTGGGATGTGTATAATAGAAAGAGGCTACATTCAGCTCTAGGTTATCGGCCTCCAGAGGAATATGAGGAATTATTAGCTGAGGAAGCCTCTCAGGAAGAAGAAATAGCTAAGACTTTATCTGTCTAGTCTGAGGGGTTCAGTCCAACCCTAAAAGACTACTTGGCCGAAGGTGACCATAAAGTTAAAAAGAGAGCCTTGAAGCTGTTAGCCCGGATGATTAGTAAAAGTGAAATAGAGGTATCAATTGCAGTTTTAGAAGAAATACTCCACTAGGGAATTAAAGATTCCCATAGTATATGGGCCTACTACTGATAGATGACTAGGGAAGACCTGGATAACCTGACCATGAAACTTCCTCTGGGAGTTCCGGAAGTTAAGGAATACCAGGATATCCAGGCAGAAACTCAGGAAGCTTTTCTAGCAGAACTTTTATCCCGGGAACTGGAACATAGAGAAATAGCCAGGGAAAACGGGAATCTTAAAGCAGCCAACTTTGAACGGATAAAACTTTTGAAGGTTACAGCTTTGACCATATCCAGCTACCTGCTTCCTTAATCCTAGAAGATATCAAGAAGGTAGAACCGGTAAAGAGGAAAGAAAACCTGATCATTTATGGACCGGTAGGAATGGGAAAACTCATCTGGCTACTGCCATAGGAGTGGAAGCCTGTAATCAAGGCCAAAGAGTAAAGTTCTTCTCTACTCCTTCCTTCTTCTACCCCCCAAAAATATTCTTGTTTTTTAAAAAAGGAGTATAATATTTAATAATAAATAATTAATTTCCTTAACAGATCCTTATAAAAAACCATAACAATTTTTTTCTCTCACTTGCTCTATTGTTACCTCAACATAAAAGAAGGCTTAACAAGTATATATTGCTTATTTTATAGTATCGGAATTTCAATAATTTAGATACTGCAAGATAATATCTGCCTGTGCGTGTACGAACGCAGACAAGTAAGTATTATTTTTTTAATAAGGAACAATATATCTTGATTTTGATTTAGGGGTTCTCAGGGGGAAGAATTCCCCTTGAATACCTTGAAATATTTAACGAGAATCAAGGAGTTAAACATAACAATGAAGACCAAGAAAGTATTTTTTTTTAGCTGTTCTATCTTTACCCTTTTAACTACCCCGCTCTCTAAGGCGGAATTTACAATTTTATTTTTCCATTACCCGTTTCAGCCAAATAAATAAGAGAGACACACCACAATTATTATTTCATATTCCCGTAGCAATCTGTTTGCTTTTTAAATTACTATTTTTAGCAATCATTTCGAAATGGTGATCGGCATGAAATAGGGTAAGGTCAAAATACAGAGCTATTGATGCTATATGAAGATCAGTTACCGGAATGGTTATTCCTTTTCTTCTTAAATCAAAACCAAGTTGAGCAGCTGTATTCCAAACTTCTCGGTTTAGTTCCAAATAATGGAGTGCTTCCATTTCTTCTAATATTTCCCCATATTCTTTTTTATTGTTACTTCCTGGTAAAATTTCTAATAAAATTATGCCACAGGTAGCAGCAAGGTCTTTATCCAGTAATTCCCCTATTATGTTTCTTATATTATCAGGACAGTTTCTTTTAAAAGCCAAAATCCACAAAGAAGAATCGATCAGAGTTAGATTGTTTTGCTTATTCATCTTTTCTACCTTCTTCTAAATCTTCCACATCAATAGTTAAATCATAATTTCCTATTCTATTCTTCAAATTTTTTAAACGTATCTTCCTGACATATTCCTGCAATGATAGATTAATTAATTCTTTTTTTGTGCGTATTTTAGATAATTTTAATGCCTCATCTAAAAGCTCTTTATTTATATCTATTGTTGTTCTCAACTTACATCACCTCTATACATGTTTTAGCCATATTTTTTATGCTTGTCAAATAAATTAAGAAACCTATCAGGGGACAGTCTTAGCATCTTTTTTCCGGCCAATTTTTTGTGTGAGCTTAAGTGTATGATAACATTTAGAGTATATTGTAGGTATTTTATAGTATCAGAAATTTCAAAAAATTTCTGATACTATAAAATACTCTTTT
>DKFO01000045.1:15031-47195 GCA_002452835.1 Candidatus Atribacteria bacterium UBA6794
GCTCCTCGCAATGACAAAAATAGTATACCGTATTACATATAACATATATCATTAAAATAAAGTTGCTAGTCGGAAGTTATTTCAGGGGTTTCAGGGGAAGGATTCCCCTTGAATATCTTGATTGGTAAATGGTAAATTTTGTATTTTTACATTTAGAGCTCGATAAATTGTTTAACTGATAAAATAGGCAATCTACCCTGAAAGATTATTTGGAAAAACTTCGAATCCAGTCTGGCCCATCGGGTGGATTACTGCTCAATATTTCCCGCCAGGCCTCATCAGTTAGCCGTTCATCCATAGGCTGCTTGAATTCATAATAACTGAAAACCGGTCCAGCTCCTAAGATAATATTTCCCTGAGGTAATTTATAGGCAATAACCGCAGTTTTAAGATAGCCCACTCCTTCCTCCAGTACTTTTTTGGTATTACCCTCGGTATGAACATCGGCAATCAGCACTGTTTTTAAAGCCTCTGGACTCACCTCACCTCCAGAGATGCTTTCAATCAAATTTGCGGAGATACTGCCGAAATTTTCAATAAAGTCATAATCTCTTTCGCTCAGCTCTTGGTTAGCCAGTTCCTGCTGGGAGATAGCCAGTAATCTGGTAAGTATATCGACAAACCTGTTTAATCCTGCCTCTATCGCGAGTTCCTCCAATTTTTGCCGGGGAATTAGCTCTTGAAAGCCTTCCAGAGTCATCCGGGTTAAATTTAACAGACGAGCATAAAATTCAGAGACTGGTTCCACATAACCTGCTACCGGTGGTTCTTTGAACATCCCCCCTTTTTCCGCCATAGTGTAGCTTTGTTTTACATATAAGATGGTATCATGTCTTAATTCAGCCCAGGAAGCGAGGGTAGTATTAAGCTCTTTATCCTGCCAGGCGGTAGTCTGCATGAAGGTGGGATAACCCTTCCCAAACTCACCGTGCAGAGACTGTAATACATAAAGCCAGTTTAGATATAAATTGCTGAACCAATCTTCTGGCTTTAAAGAATCAATTTGATTTTTTAATGGAGAAAAGGTTTTTTCAAAATCACTATACTGCGTGTCACCAGAATTTTCTAAAATTTCTAAAGCCCTTTCCGAACCCAGTAGAGCCATTAAATCAAGACCTCTCGGGAATCCTCGCACCTCTCTTTCTGCTGGCGGAGGACAAGCCGCCACCTCGGTTTTTACCCAGGTGAAGGGACGATTATTCCTGAATTCTGCATAATCATCATCCCAGCTGAAGGTGAAAGGCTTTTCCTCTGTTGGTAAGGGTAGTTTTGGTCCGTTATACTCACCACTATAAGGAGAGACAATTTCTGAAAATAGCCAGGAATCCAGAGTAAATCTTTGTCCCATCAGTCGAAATCCCTTAGTTTGAGACAGAAGCTCTTTCGCCTGTATCTTTAATGCTTGCCGGTCCCTTTCGCTAAGTGGAGGGCAGGGCAGCAATAATTCACAGGCACCCAATCCACTGTATATCTTGGGATGGTAGGGATAATTTTCAATAATCTCTTTTAATTCCTCATATTTTTCAGCTAACCTTTCTGCACTGACCATTTCTTTTTCTTTAGCAAATACTTGCTGGAGCACTTCACCATATTCAGATGGTCCTAAATCATCTGAGAAACCTACCATAAAAGAGGTAATACTGTAAATCCGATTCCATCGCTCCTGGATATTCTGGCTGCTGATAAATTTTTCTGCCAGTAAAAAGGCCTGCAGGGTCTGGATACGGGCATCATACTCGGAGATAATTCCTCCTATCCCGCCGCTACAGGCTGATTCCCCTGGTGACAGAGAGGGAGAACCCTCAATTAGGGCTGTCATTCGGCCATACCACATCAAGGCTTTAAAGTAATTCTTCAATTTCTCTGCTTTGGTATAATGTCCCCGGGGTATATATTGAGAATAATCCTCCTGATAAATAAAAAGAGGAGAATATTCCCAGCCCTGGTGTGCTTCAATCAAATCAATTTCTGCCTGCACCAATTCCTGAACCACCTCTGGTGTTTCAAATTGATATCTTTTCCCTTCTGCTTCACTGAAATACTGGTAGCTGGCTTTTTCTCCATAGATATCTTTCACGCCAGCTATTATCATCTCACAATACTCGGGCTCCATTTCCGGGGGACAGTATTCCTCTTTTAAGGTTTCCTCACTGATAATCTGACTTTTTTCTGGTTTTAAAAGTTCTAAGGCTACCGAAAGGTAAGCTATATTTCTTCGGGCTGCCTCTTTTAAATCACCTTCCGATTTTTCATAGTCTTTCAGTGCAGCTTCTAATAATTCCTGGCTGATGGCCCACATATCCTCATAAAAAAGGTCTCTTTCCAGCCGCATCAGGGTGGTATCAAAGAAGAGGTGATAATAATGGAGCAGCGAATCAGAAGTAATAAAAATAGGAAGGTCAATATTCTTTAATAATAGCTCATAATAGGCCACAAAATCATCTTGAGGATTTGCCACCTCTCGCGAAGATTCCAGATAAATTTCCTGTTCAGCAATAGCAAGGGGAGTAGGGATAACCACAAAGGCATTTTTTGCTAACCATTCCAGTGCCCGAGGTTCTAAGGGCATCTTTTTAGAAAAGTCCTCAAAATTAGTTATCTCAGAAAAAGTCAGAGGCAAATTATGTCTGGGAATGTTAGCAAAAACCTCAATTTCCTCTCTTATAAAATCTTTCTGGGGAAATGATTTTTGGTTAAGCAAAGTAGTAGCCCAGCTTTGATTTTCTGAAAAGAGGAAGAGGATAGTTATGCTAACTATTAGCACCATAACCAAGAGATTCTTAAAAAGAAATTGTTCTTTTGGTTTTTTCATTTTATAGCCCCCAATTTTTAATTTAATTTGTTCGTTTCATTTCTATTATACCCTTTTCTATCTCTTCCTGTAAGCTTTGATCGCACTTCCCGGCTAAATTTTGTAAGAAGATCTCAGCTTCTCTTTGCCTCATCAGTTCTGGCTGACCCAGATGATGTTGGAGGGGGAAGAGTCGACAGGTAACTCTATCCGGTTCTACGGTTAAGCCTACCATCAACCCTTCCCGAGTTTCCGGCATAGATTGATAGTCAAAGATAAAGTTTCCCAGGGAATAAAAGACTGGCTTACCCTCTATCATTTCAATTTCCTGTACCACATGGGGATGATGTCCTACAATTAAATCAGCCCCTGCTGCTATTAATTGTCTGGCTAATTGCCTTTGAGCTGATGAGCTTACTGTTTGATATTCTTTCCTCCAATGCATACTCACTATCATGAATTTTTGTGGATTATCTTTTTTAACTCGCTCTACTTCCTGGATAATTTCCTTCTGAAAATGAACCAGTGGTAACACCCGGTTAAAAGCCAGAAAAACAGAATGCTCAGTAGCCCAAGAGGAATTTTGCCTCTCCTCTTCAGGGAACAAGGGGTAGCCGATAACATTAATCTGGTATTGCTCCAGCCAATCTCTGGTCTCTTTTAGCCCTTCTTCACCTCTATCCATTAGGTGATTGTTAGCCAAGGAGACCAGATTAATCTGACTCCCTTGCATTGCCTCTAAGACCTCTGGAGAAAAGGTAAAGTTAAGCTCATTACTGGAAAATTCTGCTGGATTTTCCACGATAGGTCCTTCCAGATTGGCAAAAACCACATCGACTCCTCTTAATAATGGTCTAATTTTTTGAAAAGGATAATAAATACTATTTTGTTTACTTAGCTCTGCTACACCCCGTCCCAGCATCATATCTCCGGCGAGTAGAATTGTTTCTACTTCCCTGCCTTTATTAATGGCTTCCCCTCTTTGAAAGACCACGCTAAAATAAGAAGTAGTCTCCTCTTGAGGAAAGGGTAAAAAGTCAGTAGAATTTTTATGGGCAATGATAAGGGGATTTTCACTTTCTCGCAATCTGGCATATAGGCGCACGGCATAAAGAGCTGCCCAGCTATCCACCTCTATATTTTCAAAATGTTCTTCCTCAAAGTTACTCAAAACCCGAATACTTTTCTGATCATGAAAGGAGGCTACCTCAGAGGGCAGATAATGGGAAAAATCCACACTGGCTATCATCATAGTGTTAGGAGAGGATAATCGGTCAATACTTTCTACCAGGTGAGCTACTTTATTACGAGTTATATTACCCGGAACCAATATGGGCACAACCTTCACTTGATTAAAGTAAGATTTCAGGAAGGGTAATAGATTGGTTATTCCAAAATCTAAGGTAATCGCACTATTACTGGAAATCAGGTTATTCTCGAGGGCTAGTTTTTGTAACAGGCTGGTATCCACTGGAATACCTTTAATTTCGGAAGGGCCTGATTCCCAGCTAACCGTAATAAAGAAGGTTTCTTCCTCCAGACTGGCACTATTAAAATGGTCTGGACTTAAGATGATGATGGTATCGGGATGCGGTTTATCTTGAGAAATATAGCTAAAAAAATCTGCTATGATTTCTTTAGCCAGCAGGTGATGGGGAACAACTCCCGCAGCAATAGGAAAACTATTACCAGGGTCATTAGTTCCATTAATTGCCATCACTGGCTGGGAAATAGAAAGCAATACCATTAATATTGTAAAAATGATTAACCTATTCTTTTTCATACCCTCCCTCTTTAAAATACTTGAAGAATAAATGAAAGTAAAGTTTTCAATTGTCAATTTTCAGACAAATGTTATAAGCATATTGTCAAAGGTTGGATTATGTAAATTATTGATTTTCTATTTTAACCAAGAACCAAAAACCAAGAACCAAAAACCAAGAACCAAAAACTTTTAAACTCATTACCCATTACTATCTTAATCAGCAAACCGGCCAATCGGTAAATCGATCTTCTGACAAATTGGTAAATTGTTGAACCGGTTCATTGGTCAATTAATCCCCAGTTTGCATAATCCCCCACAAGCCTGCCAGATAAATCACTGCTGCCAGATATCCCACAACCTGAAATCCGGCCGATAGGGCAATAATCACGGCTGAAACGGAAGCCAGGATAGAGCAAAAATTGTTGGTAGCCCAGGCCCAGGGAATTATATTACCTCTTTTCCCGGCTATAATTCCAATTCCTAGTGGAAAGGGCATACCCATTAAAAAGGCTAAAGGAGCAATAAGAGCAGCGGTAAGCAAAAATCTTATTATAAGAGGTAGCTGTAAAGTGTGCTGGAAAATAAACGGTATTAATCCCTGATACAAAACCAGTAATAGGCAGATTACTGGAATAATTCTGCTTAGATAATAGATAGCCTTTTGCTGGAAACGTTGAGAAAAACGACTCCCCAGTCCTGAAAAGAATAAAAAGGAAAAAATAATTACGGAAGAGGCATAGGTGGGATTGGTGAGATACAGGATAAATTTCTGAATAAAAGAAATTTCAATTAACATATAGCCAAATCCCAGAGCAGCAAAGTAAAGTAAAGGGAAATACCAACCTTTCCCGGGGGAGACCTTTTTTATCCAGAGGGGCAGAAAGATAAAAAAGAAGCTGAGCACCAGTCCTTGAACTAAAGTGGCGAAGACCATAAGATTACCCCATTCAATGATAGGTTGCCAGTAACTGGTATCCCTGATAATAGTGGGAATGTTTCTCCATTTCAAAAAGTAAAAGAAAAAGGGGCGATTATCGGTTGCTGGAGTGATATTGAAAAAATAATCACGATAATAATCATTAACCCTTCCTTCCTGGAAATATCTAATCAAGTTGAAAATGGCCTCATAATAATAAGGCTTTTCTAACTTATGATTCTGATTTACCTGGTTGGGACTAATACCCGGAAAATAAACCGGGTCAAAACTTCTTTCCTGGCAGAATGATATGATGATATCAATCATTTTTTTATCAAGGGGTCTTTTACTGCAGATAAAAGTGGTAGTTCCCCAGCTCCGAATCAGGGCAATATGATTTTCTGGGTTTTCTAGACCTATCGTGGCTAATGCTTCTAAAGCGATTGCAGTCAGCTTCACTGATTCTCGAGGAGGGAAGAGCAGCCAGCGAGTAATACAGATAACCCCATCCGGGGAGAGATGTTGCCAAAAATCAATCATACCTTCTACGGTATAAAGGTAATTTTCCGAGATACTGTAAAAACCTCCTGAAGAGGCGGCAGCTGAGCCAACCAGTGATATCTGAATCAACTCATAGCTATGGTCTATACCTTTCAGCACGCTCCTGCCCTCTCCTGGTAGGATGGTAATCTCTGGACGGTTGAAGAGTTGACTGGAATAATCAGCATATTGCTTTTTCAGCAAATCAATCACCAAGGGGTTCAGTTCAATGGCTTCTATTGCTTTACTTTCCTGATAGAGGGCACTTAACATATCCAGACCACCTCCGGCGCCGATAACCAGCACTCTATCTCGGCCTTCGGTCAGGTGAAATCCCAGGGCATTAGAAAGATAGTCGGTAAAGCGAATAGATTCTTTAGTCCCATCAAATCTGGTAATGGCACTTAAGCCCGAATCATCGGTTAAAAGTCCCAGCTGTTCCGGTATTCTCCCCTCAAAATTGAGGCTCAAACCGGGGGCATATTTCACTGCTGGACTCTGGACTACCTTAACCTGGGAAAAACTGTTCTCCTTCTGATCTAGTATTCTGGTTTCGGGATAGCGTAAAAAGGTGAATAATTCCTTATAAGGATTAATAGGAAGTGAGAGTGACCAAAAAGGAGAAAAATTGAAGAGAAACAAAATGGCTATCAAAATAAGTGGCACTAAAGAAAACAGTCTCTTCTGTTGAGTGTAAGAGAAAAGAAAAGAAGCAGCCAGACCAATAATGGCCAGCAGGATAACCAGATTGATTATGTTTATATAGGAAGTAAAAAAAAGAAAGGCAAGACATCCCAGGGAAGCCCCGGTCAAATCATAAAAATAAAGTCGGCTTACCTTTTCAGGCAGGTGAGTAATAGCCAGTGAAATACAGGTTCCGGCAAAAAAGAAGGGCAGGGCTATAGCAAGATAATAGAAGGCTAAAAAAAGCCATTGATAATGGTCAACATTTAAACGATAAAGGTCGAAAGGTATGCGCATAATTAGAAAGAGGGCTAATAAAATGCTTAATCCATAAATAAGGGCAAAACGGGATAATAAATCAGGAAGGGACTGAATCCTGTTTTTGTTGGTTAAAGAGGGAGTTACGGTCAGAAAAGTGCCACTGGCACCGTAACCTAAAAAGGCAATACTGATAATCATAAAGGCCAGATAATTCCACTGGATAATGGAAAAAATTCTGGTTAGGGTAAGCTCAAACATCAGGACTGATAGTGATATGAGAAATATACCAAAATAGAAAAAATATTCTGATGAGACCTTGAATTTTTTCATCTCTAATTTCCACCCATCTAATCCAATCAAGTCTGCACTATCTTATAATATTCTTACTAATATATTATTGTAGATATCATATATATTGTAATATATTTCTCTCCTTTTTTCATTTCATAACTATAACTTTTGGCAATAATAATTATGTCTTAATCTAATGCCATCAATCTAATGCCGTCCACTTTTCGATGACATGCTCTTTTCTAATAACTGATAATCAAAAACCAAAAAAAAACAACTTTGCTTATCACTTACCATTATATTTTATTTCAACGCTATACGTTATACGTCATACTTTATACCCTTTTTTGCATTGTATTGTATTTATCTAAAATCCATCAACTATAAACTAAGAACCAATTTTGCTTATCACTTACCACTATATTTCAATGATATACGCTATACTATATACGGTATATCGATTTGTCATTGCGAGCCTGCCCCCTAAACATTAGTTTAGAGGCAGGCGTGGCAATCTCATCCACTTATACTTGCATAAATCCTGTTAGCAAGAAAATAAACTTGTCCCCTTTCTATGCCTCTGACGGTTCTCCGCTTCAGATATTTTATTCTAATGAAACAGTAATGAAACAGAGAACCGTCCCCTGTTCTACTGTTCTATAATAATTTTTTCCATAGCAATTGAACTTCATTAATGATATAATATTTCTTGAGAGTGCTAAAAATAACATTTTGGAGAAATATTATGAAGTTCCTAGATTTAAAGAAGGAATTGAAAGACTTCCCTGTCTTTTCTTTAAATGACCTTAAAAATATTGACCCTCATTTCCAGCGCAGAAGATTAAATGAATGGCAGGATAAAGGTTATATTAAAAAGATAATTCGAGGTTATTATCTCTTTTCCGATCTCTCCCTGGAGGAAGAAATACTGTTTAAGATTGCCAATCAAATCTATTACCCCTCATATATTTCATTACAAACTGCCTTATCTTATTATCATTTGATACCGGAAAGCGTATATGAGATAACCTCAATTACCACTAGAAAGACCTCCCGTTTTAAAACTTCAATAGCAGAATTTAGCTATCGTAGTATTACCCCGCGCTTATTTTTTGGTTACCACCTTAGCAAAGATCATAAATATTATGTAAAAGTAGCCAGTGTGGAGAAGGCTATTCTGGACTATTTCTATTTACATCCAGACTTGAAAACAATTCAGGATTTTGCCAGCTTACGCCTTAGTCAGGAAATGCTCTTAGAACAGGTTGATGAAAATAAATTGTTTGAATATCTGAAGAATTTTGAGCAAAAACGATTGACTGAAAGAATAAATCATTTTTGGAGTTATATAAAAAATGCTTAGCCTGGAACAAATTGTATCTTTTTATCCAGAGCAACTTAGAATCTATAAAAGAAATCTGCTGAGAGAATACCTGCAATATGTTATTTTAGAGGTTGTCTACCGCTCTGAATATGGAAAATACTTAATTTTCATGGGTGGTACTGCCATTCATATCATTCATGGTAATCAGCGTTTTTCAGAAGATCTGGATTTTGACAATAGAGGGTTAAAGGAAGAGGATTTTGTGGGACTATCTCGGGAGATAACTGGCAAGTTAAAATTAATGGGTTATCCCGTAGAGGTTACCAATAAATTGGGTAATACCTTTCGCTCTTTTATAAAATTTCCAGGGATATTTTATCGATACGGTCTTTCTGGACACTCGCGTGAAAAATTAATTATTCAGCTGGATAGCGAACCACAAAATGTTGATTACCCAACTCAAAATGTTCTAATAAGCAATTTTGATATTCTATTAAAGATAAAGGCAACTCCGCCTGAGGTATTATTAGCACAAAAGATATTGGCCATTTTAATGAGGCCTCGTCCTATGGGAAGAGATTTCTATGACCTTATTTTTCTCCTCTCCAAAACGAAACCGAGCTATGATTTTTTAAAAGAAAAGATGAAATTACAAAATGGTAATAATTTGTCAGAGATAAAAGTAGCACTATTAAGAAAGTACCAGGGATTGAATACCAAAAAATTAATAGAAGAGTTAAGACCTTTCTTATTCCATCCGGAAGATGCTGAGAGAATCCTCTTATTTCCTGAATTTATTCAGCAAAAGATACCCTAAGATAATAAGAAAAGATAATTAATCCATTAACCTATTTATCAATTTATCGATTTACCAATTATATCCTTCTTACCTCCTACTATCCCCACCGCGTTTTTATTCTTTTCACCTATTTATCTTTTGACTAATCTAAAATGAGTGTTAAAATGATAGTAAATTAAATAGCTAAGATTATTTGATTCCGATTTTTTTATAGTATCGGAATTTCAAAATAAATTACGATACATAAAATATCTACTATATTTTTTAAATAAGGAAGGTAAAAAGTTATGACCGATTGGAGAGAGCCGGCTACCAGAATTAGTGAATTTACCGATGATATAATGGACTTTTGTGAATCAGACTCCCATCTATTTTTGGAAATGCTTCAAGAACGAGAAAATTTTCTAACTAAAACCCCGAAAAAGTATTATCCAACTCAAGAAGATGAGGAATTGGCAGACCTGAGATTCGAAGACTATTTTATTTATTCCTACACCTCAAGATATTATAGGCAAAAACCACTAAAATTATTTTTATCAAAGATGCTCTCTAAATATAATCAGAAAGAGCAAAAAATTCTGCAAGGATTTCAAGATAATATCTTTAGTGCTTTTATGATCCGTGAAGTATTCCCTGGTTATTACTTTATCGCAAAAGACCTTTCTTCTGGACAGGAATTTAAGGTGAGAGAGAATCAGGCTACCTTTCAAATGAAAAAGAATGATTGTTTTTTCGGAAGAATTTTGCCTTATGAAACAGATTATGCCTTATCGAGCGTCAATCTATTTTTACCCGAGATACCTTCTTATGCTGCAAAAAGAGTTTGGAACAATATACCTTCCCAATTTTTACGGGAAATTGACCCTTTGCTGATTGAAAGACATATTCTTCAGAAAAGCGCGGGAGACCAAGATAGAAAAGCAGGGGATAGTGGTTATCAGGAATCTATAGAAAACATAGGAAGGGTAGAAGACATAGAGAGTATAGAAAAGAGGTTGAGAAATTTTCTAAAGAAACATTTAGGCAAAAAAGCACCTTCTATTAAAAGTTTGAGGAAAAAGATTAATCGTGTTACCAATCCGCTACCCATTATTGAGGAATTAGCTGAAATGATGCATATTTCTTCCCAGGAGGAATTTATCACCTTTCAACAACTTTTCTACGATTTTTGGAATAATACACCTCGTGATGAGTTTCAAGGAAAATCTCCGGAAGAAATAGCCAGCGGAAGTATGGGTCTCCTAGAAAAAGAGCTATTAGATGATTTTATGAATTATATGAAAAGAAATATGGATATTACCAAATTTACCAATAAAGATGAATTAGAAAAAGCCGTTAAGGAATTACAGGAAAAATGGCTTACTGAACCCCAGGAAGAACTTGATGGGAAAACACCTCTGGAGGCCATAAAAGAGGAGAGAGAAAAAATTCATAGTTCCAGAAAAGATTTCCCCTTTTCACTTAACATAGAACCCATCGAACTGAATCCTGAAGATCCTTACAACCTCAGTGATTTTAATGAGAAAGATTCACCAGTAGTTCGGGATGTAGAGACTTTTGTTTGCTATTTTCTAGAAAATCGCGTTAAGGTAACTCCCACTAATCGCTGGATTCCCTTCCAACACCTTAAGAGAATAGAAGAAAAATTTATTAACCCTACTAAAGACAGTTTTACCTTTATGGGAAAAGAAGAAAATAAGGGTGAAGAAAAAAGGAAGCCCTATATTCACTTTATTCATCTGTTATCGCGGGCGGAAAGACTTATTTATACAGATAAACGGGGATATGTCCAGGTTAATCGTAAACATTTTAAGGATTTTACTGAAAATAGCTATGGCGAAAATGTTATTAAGTTGATGATTGACTGGATTGAAAAAGTAGATTGGGTTAAACTGCAAGCAACAGATTACACCACATTTAATGCCCAACAGTATCAAGAAAACATTGCTGGCATATGGAAATATTTTTATCTGGCAAAACCAAATGAAAAGAAAACACCCACTACTTTAACAAAACAGATTTATAGTAATTCTAGTAAGGAAGAAAAAGAGCTTGAGGAAATTGCTCAAGAATTAACTCATTACGTGCAAAGTATTTTATTGAGGTATTTAGAATGGTTTGGGGCAATTGATACACTGGAAAAAATAATCCATCCAGAGCTAGTAATTCGGACCATCAAAGAATTCTGGGTTACCCCAAAGGGCAAAAAACTGATTGATAGAGTGGTATTGGACTTTTGGGAAAAAGGCAGAATAAAGTTTAATGGATCTAAGCCCCAGTAATTTCCGAAATTTCATTAACCCAAAGGGCAGAATACCGACAGAATACCATGGTTTTACCCCTAAATGAATGTAAATTCGCCCGAAGGGCGTCGAGCTCGGCTCGAAATGTGGGAAGGCGCCACGGGCTTGCCTGTGGGGTTTCCACTATAAACTAAGAACCAACTTTGCTTATCACTTACCACTATATTTCAACATAATACGTTATACTATATACGGTATAGGGATTGGTCATTGCGAGCCTGCTTCTAAACATTAGTTTAGGGACAGGTGTAGCAATCTCCCCCACTTATTCCCCCCTATTAAGATTTGTAGTATTGAGAGATTTTGCATTTTTTACTAGAAACTGTTAGTTGAAAACAAAAAACTGAAAAGCAAAAACTAGTAGAAAAAGAAGAGCTTGGCGAGAAAATTACTTCACTTCCTCCTGATATTATGAAAGAAATGAATAGAGCCCTACAAATCTAACTCAAACTGGAATGATAATCCTATTTGTCTTTTCATACCAAACAATTTAAATTTTGACAATAAAATCTAACTGACTATAATAATAGTCAAAAAGCTAAAATATTAGTCATATGGGTATTATACATATGGAAGAAATTCTGTTTAAGACAAACCCTCAAAAAGTAATAGCATATTTAATTCAGAAACCTGGCAAGGTTTTTTTATCTAAAGAGATTCAGCTTGCTACTGGAATCAGTAAAGCAGGAGTTAACTTTGCCTTAAATGATTTAGTAAAAACTGATCTGGTAAAAAGAGAAGAAAAGGGGAGATTCTATTTTTATACTATAAATGATAGTCACCCCATTGTCAAACAATTAAAAGTACTAAATACCATAATAAAATTAGTGCCTCTTCTTGAGAAAATAAAACAAAAAGTCAGCAAGGTTATTCTTTTTGGTAGTGCCAGTCGTGGTGAGGATACCGAAGATAGTGATATTGATTTATTTATGGTAACTAACCAAGACCAAGAACTGGAGAAATTAGTTCAAAAAAAGCATTATGATAATAAGATACAGTTGATTACCAGAACACCATTAAAATATATAGAAATGGAAAAAACCGATCCAATTTTCTATCAGGAAGTAGAAAGAGGAATTGTGTTATGGGAAACAAAAGATGAATCCTGAATTTCAGAGATGTCTAAAAAATCAAAAAAAAATTTACTCCTGGCAAGAAATTAGCTATGAAAGAAATAAAGGTTGCTGAATCAGATTTTGAGCAAGCCAGAATTAGCTTCATAGATAGTAATAATTACAAATGGTCTACCATACAATGCTACTATTCTATGTTTCATGCAGCAAGAGCCTTGCTTTATACAAAAAACTATCGTGAGAAGAGCCATTATTGTCTGATAGTTGCAATTAAGGCTCTTTATGTTGAGAAGAGTTTATTCCCAGTTCATCTTGTCGAAGGACTTCAAAAGGCTAAAACCCTAAGAGAAAATGCTGATTACTATGATGAATGGTCAGAAATAGGTGCTGAAACTATCTTAAAATTAGCCGAAGAATTTTTAGAAAAAGCTAAACAAATTATAAATATTCAATCTGAGAATAACTGAATCAATATTATAGAAGCTACAGAAGACCTGGATTTCTTTACTTTTTTGTTCTCCTGATATTGAAAATATTACGGATGTTGGCCTTTCTATTGAAGATTGTATCTACCAGATAGTGCTTAGAACCAAATGATAAAATATTAACAATAATATTAACTTTCCTATTTTAATATTAAGATTTTAGCCAAATTATACCTACATAAATCCTGTCAGTAAGAAAATTAATCTGTCCCTTTTCTCTGCCTCTGACGGTTTTCTGCTTCAGATATTTTATTCTAATGAAACAGAGAACTGTCCCCTGTTTTTTCCTGTTCTTTATGTTCTTTAGTCTGAAAACCGAAAACTGATAACTGAAAACTTTTCCCAAACTCTGGAACTCTGTTCCTAAATCTGCTAAAATAATAAAAGTTATAAAAAAATAAGAAAACAAACTCCACAACAAGCATCGTCGTAATTATAATATAACCACACCCTTTTTTGCCCGAAATGAATTATTGAGTTAAATATTAAGTGTTTTTAAGGTTATAACACAATGACGGAAAGTAAAAAGTATAGCTCACATATTAAGGACTGGCCAGAGGCTGATAGACCAAGAGAAAAATTGTTGAAAAATGGAGAACATACTCTAAGCAATTCTGAGCTACTGGCTATTCTCATAAGAAATGGCACAAAAGGTGAAAGTGCCATTGATTTAGCCAGGAGAATTTTAGAGAAGTTTAAAACATTTCGAAATATGAGCCATGCTGATATCTCGCATTGGATGGAAATAAAAGGATTAGGAATGGCAAAAATTGCCCAGATTAAATCTGCTATTGAAATCGGGAGAAGGTTTAGAGAAGATGAAATATCAGAAGAAAAACCCTCAATAGATTCATCAAGAGAGGTGGCAGAAATTATGATGCCCAGGATGAGGGATCTTAAGAAAGAGATTTTTAAAACCATACTTCTAAACTCAAAAAATAAAATTATCGACATCATTGAAATAGAAAAAGGTACAGTTGACCAGGCAAATCCCATATTGCGGGAGATATTCCACCAATGTCTAAAATATTTTGCCTCTTCCATTATATGTGTTCACAATCATCCTTCAGGAAATCCCAATCCCAGCAGTCGCGATAAAAAATTTACTTCAGAGTTAAAACAGGCAGGACAAATTTTGAATATTGAAGTCCTTGACCATATTATTATTGGAGATAATGATTATTTTAGTTTTGCAGATGAAGGTATGTTATAAAAGTAATTTCAGGAGGCTTAAATGGCAAACAATCATAATGAAATTGAAAAGAGATTATGGAGTGTTGCCGATAATTTAAGGGCTAATACTGCCTTAAGAGCTAATGAGTTTTATATTCCAGTATTAGGCCTTATTTTTTTAAGATATGCTGATTATAAATTCCAACTGGCAGAATCAGAATTTGAAAAAGAAAGATCTCAAAGTACGAGACGTACTTCTATTAAAAAAGAAGATTATCAATCACGCGGTGTGCTCTGTATTCCCAAAGAAGCCAGATATTCAACCATTCTAAGTCTTCCGGAAGGTTCCAATATTGGTAAAGCCATTAACGAAGCAATGAAGATGATTGAGGCTCAAAATGAAAATCTCAGAGGTGTTTTACCAAAGAGTTATGACCGGCTGAATGATGATACGCTGATTGCCATACTGAAGTTGTTTTCAGAAATTCCTATGGATGTGGATGGTGATATCTTTGGAAAAATTTACGAATACTTTTTAGGAAATTTTGCCATGGCTGAGGGACAACGCGGCGGTGAATTTTTTACCCCAACCTCTATCGTTAAATTAATTGCTGAGATTATTGAACCATATCATGGTAGAGTGTATGACCCGGCTTGTGGTTCTGCTGGTATGTTTGTGCAAAGTGCTAAGTTTGTGGAGCGTCATCATAAAAAACCCATAAATGAAATTGCTATCTTTGGGCAAGAGAAGGTCGCCTCTACAATTCAATTAGGTAAGATGAATCTGGTAGTAAGAGGCTTAGAAGGAGATATCCGGCAGGGGAATACATTTTATGAAGATACCCACCATTCGCTGCATCGCTTTGATTATGTGATGTCCAATCCACCCTTTAATGTGAGCGGGGTAAACAAAGAAAAGCTTAAAAATGACCCAAGATTTTCTTATGGTATTCCTAGAGCTGATAATGCTAATTATCTATGGATACAGATTTTCTTAAATTCCCTCAATGAAAAAGGAAGAGCAGGATTTGTTATGGCAAATTCAGCTGTTGATGCCGGGCATTCAGAGCTGGAGATTAGAAAGAAAATTATGGAAGACAAAGTCGTGGATATTATGATTGCAGTTGGACCAAATTTTTTCTATACAGTAAGCCTCCCCTGTACATTATGGTTTTTTGACCGAGGGAAGAAAAATACTGAAAGGGAAAATCAAGTCCTCTTTATAGATGCTCGAGAAATATATACTGTAATTGACCGCGCCCATAATGAATTTTCACCAGAACAAATTGAATTTATAGCTAATATTGCCCGCTTATATAGACAAGAAGTAATTGAAATAGAGATGGGTAGCCAGGAATTAATAAACAAATATTTTCCTGAAGATACTTATCAGGATATACCTGGATTATGTAAAGTTACATCAATTGAGAAAATCAGGGAAGAGGGTTATTCATTAAATCCTGGTAGATATGTGGGGATAAAAAAAGAAGAAGATGATGATTTTGATTTTGTGAAAAGAATAACTGAGTTAAATTCAGAGCTGGAGCGACTAAATGAAGAAGCACATCAATTGGAAGAAAGAATTATGCATAATATAGAAAGGATTTTAAATAATCAAGTTTAAAAAACTGTTTAAAAATGATATTGGATTACAGAGATGGTTAAAGATAAATATTGAAATATGGCAAATAATATGAAAGATAAAGAAAAATTGGAAACCTTTAAGATTTCTGAAATATGTGACATTACTTCTAGTAAAAGAATCTACCAAAATGAATATAAAGAAGAAGGAGTACCATTTTACAGATCAAAAGAAATTATTTTAAAGCACAATGGAAGGGAGATACAAGATGTACTTTATATATCAAAACGAAGATATGAAGAAATAAAAAATAAATTTGGAGTACCTGAAGTTGGTGATATTTTATTAACCTCTGTAGGTACATTAGGGATTCCATATATCGTTAAAAAAGATGACTATTTTTATTTTAAAGATGGTAATTTAACATGGTTTAGAAATTTTTCTGAGAAAATATCTAATTTGTATTTGTATTATTGGTTACTATCAGATAATGCCCAGGGTCAAATAAAGTCTGTTAAAATTGGTTCTTCACAATCAGCTTTAACTATTAAGTCATTATTAAACATTAATATAAAATTACCCGAGATTAAAAATCAGAAAAAAATAGCGGCAATACTTTCTGCTTATGATGATTTGATTGAAAATAATAATCGGCGGATTGAAATTTTGGAAGAGATGGCAGAAACAATTTATAAAGAGTGGTTTGTCCATTTTCGGTTTCCAGGGTATGAAAAGGTCAAAATGGTTGATTCTGAGCTCGGCAAAATCCCCGAAGGCTGGGAAGTAAGAAGTATACTAGATTCTCCTTATTTTCATTATATAAATGAAAGTTGTCCAAAATATGAAGGTGCAAAAGAGTATTTAGCTACAGCAAATATTGAAGGAATAAATATTATAAAAAAAGGTGAATGGGTTAGTTATTCAGAAAAACCTAGCAGAGCCCAAAAAATACCAAAAGTATATTCAGTTTGGTTTTCGAAAATGAAAGAAAGTTATAAAGTATTGGGTTTTACTGAGGAAAATCAATGCTTTGCTAATAGATATATACTATCATCTGGGTTTGATGGATTTAGAACGAGTAAAGAATTTTTTGCTTTTTTATATTGTGTGATAAAATCAAAATATTTCCACCAAAAAAGAGACCAATATTGCACTGGAGCAGTTCAAATTTCTTTAACAAAGAAAGGTTTAGAAAGTATAAAAATTATAATACCATCGAAAAATATTATTTTAAGATTTAATGAAATTATCTTACCAATGATTAATCAAATAATAGTTTCTCAACAAAAAAATAATTGTCTAAAAAATATTCGAGATCTTTTACTCCCAAAACTTATTTCTGGCACTATTGATGTGTCGGACTTAGATATTAAAACTGAGGAGAAAAAATGAATTCAAGTTTTTCCGAATTGGATTTGGCAGAAAAACCTGCCATTAAAACATTCCAATCTCTGGGCTATGAATACTTGAATTGCTATCAAGAAGTTTTTAATGAAGATCAGAATCTGGCAACTCTAGGTAGAAAAACCCCCATGGAAGTTGTGTTGATCCCCCGCTTAAAATCTACTTTAATCTCACTTAATCCAGAAATACCAATTGAGGTTATTGACCAGGCAATAGAGAAAATTACTATGGATTTGAGCAATCTAAACCCGGTCGTAGCAAATAGAGAAATATATAATATGCTGGTAAAAGGCATTAATATCGAAGTCCGAAGAGAAAATGGAGAGATGGAAATCGAAAATGTTAAAATTATTGATTTTGAAGAACCAGAAAATAATGATTTCTTTTTAGCCTCTCAATTCTGGATTACCGGACAGATGTATAAAAGACGAGCTGACCTGATAGGATTTGTTAACGGATTGCCTTTAATATTTATAGAACTGAAAGCCGCTCATAAGAAATTAGAAAATGCCTTCTATAACAATCTTTTTGATTATAAAGATACTATCCCCCAGCTATTCTGGTTTAATACATTTATCATTTTGTCTAATACTTCTGAAGCAAAGGTTGGCACCATTACCTCTGACTGGGAACACTTCACTGAATGGAAAAAAATTAACTCCGAGGGAGAGCAGGGGATTGTTTCTCTGGAGACGATGATAAAGGGAGTGTGTGAAAAGAGAAAGTTTCTGGATATTTTAGAGAATTTTATTCTTTATCAGAATATGGATGGTTCCATGATAAAAATTATGGCTAAAAATCATCAATATTTGGGAGTGAATAACGCCATAGAAAAATTTATAGAATTAAGAAGCAAGAAGGAAGAAAATAAAAAGCTTGGCGTCTTCTGGCATACCCAGGGCAGTGGAAAAAGTTTTTCCATGATATTTTTCTCTCAGAAGATATTAAGAAAATTTAGCGGTAATTACACCTTTTTGATTGTTACAGACCGGGTAGCCTTGGATGAGCAGATATACAAAAATTTTGTAAGTGTCGGTGCGGTTACCGAAGATGAAGTGCATGCTAAGAGTTGTCGCCATTTGAGACAACTCTTAAAAGAGGACCATAGAAATGTATTTACCCTGATTCATAAATTCAGTTCAGAAGAAGAAAATCTTTATCCCCTTAATGAACGTGATGATATTATCGTAATTACCGATGAAGCACATCGAACTCAATATGATACCCTGGCTCTGAATATGAGAAAGGCCTTGCCTAACGCCTCTTTCATTGCCTTTACTGCTACGCCATTGATAGTGGGAGAAGAACGTACCAAAGAAACCTTTGGAGATTATGTCAGTATCTATAGTTATAAACAATCTACTGATGATAAAGCAACAGTTCCTCTTTATTATGAAAATAGAATTCCAGAAGTTCAGCTTGATGTGGAAAAATTTTCTGAAGAATTAGAGGACCTCCTGGATGAGGCAATGCTGGATAGCAGACAGGAAGAAAAACTTAATCGAGAATTCAGCAAAGAATATCAGATTATTACCCGTGAGGACCGATTGGAGAAAATTGCCGAAGATATTGTAACACATTTTGTTAGCAGAGGATACCAGGGGAAAGGAATGGTAGTTTCCATTGATAAACCTACTGCTGTCAGAATGTATGATAAGGTCCAAAAATACTGGGAACAATACATTGCAAAGCTGGAGAGAGAATTAGAATACTGTGAAGATGATTTTGAAAGGGAAATGATAGAGAAAAAAATCCAGTATATGAGGGAAACCGATATGGCAGTAGTAGTGAGTGGAGAACAAAATGAAATAAGTAAATTTAAGAAGTTGGGGTTAGATATACAAAAGCATAGGGAACGAATGAACAAAGAAGATTTAGACAAAAAATTCAAAGATGCTAAAGATCCTTTTCGGCTGGTTTTTGTCTGTGCCATGTGGCTAACCGGATTTGATGTGCCGAGTTTATCCACTATTTATGTAGATAAGCCGATGAAAAATCATACCCTAATGCAAGCTATTGCCAGGGCAAACAGAGTGTTTAAAGACAAACCAAATGGATTAATAGTTGATTATATAGGAATTTTTAGAAATTTGAAAAATGCGCTGGCTATTTATAGTCCCGGTGACTCGGTAATTGATTATCCAGTTGTGCCTAAAGAAAAGTTAATTGAAAAGCTGGAAGGTATTATTGGGCAAATGCTGGAGTTTTGTAAAGATCAAGAAATTAAGGTCGAGGCTATTTTAGAAAGTCAAGGATTTGAGAGAGTTAAAATGCTTGATGATGCAGTTGATAAGGTCTTGATTAATGATGATATAAAAAATCAGTTTATTTCTCTGGCTAATGATATTAAAAAATTTTACAAAGCTATCCTGCCGGATTTACAGGCAGATAGGTTCCGTAAATATTATGAATTATTTAGAGCAATTCAAGAAAAAATTTATTCCCTGAGCCCTGAAATAGATATTTCAGAAGTTAAAGAAAAGTTGGAAACCTTACTTGATGAGTCAGTGATGGTAGTAGATATCCAGAAAGATAAGGAAAAGTATTATAAGAATAAATTTGATCTGAGCAAAATTGATTTTGAGAAAATCAGAAAGGCTTTCTTTGAAGGTAAAAAATATATAGAAGCTGAAAAATTGAAAAATGCAGTAAGTAGAAAAATTAATTTAATGGTGATGCTGAATAAGTCGAGAAAAGAATTTTTGGAAAAATTCCAAAAACTAATTGAAGAGTATAATTCCGGAGCAATTAATATAGAAATGTTTTTTAAAGAGCTGATGGATTTAGCTAAACAATTAAACGAAGAAGACAAACGACATATAAGGGAAGGTCTTACTGAAGAAGAATTAGCCGTTTTTGATTTACTTTATAAACCAAATCTAAGCGAGAAAGATGAAAAGCAAGTTAAACTGGCGGCCAGAGAATTGCTTGTCAGGCTTAAGCAAGAGAAACTAGTTTTAGAATGGCGTAAAAAGCAACAAGCCAGAGCAAGTGTAATAGTAACCATAGAAGATGTATTAGATAGATTTCTACCGGAAAGCTATGGCAAAGATATTTATCAAGAAAAATGCCAGCAGGTATATCAGCATATCTATGATTCCTACTTTGGTGCCGGGAAAAGCATATATGAGGGTGTAGTAGCGTGAAGTTTTCATATTTTGCATATTTTAAAAAAGTAATTTCTAAAGAATGTTTTTATAGAAATAATAAATTGTAAATAGTCAAGTTATGATTTTTTACACTTATAAATTATGAAAAAGGTATTTATATGGAACTTTATAATCCAGAAAGTTTTAATTTGCCACCCTTGCTTATAGTAAAGAGAACATCGAGAAAAAATATGGAGAATGACATCAAGGTAAAAAATTTTATAGATACACATTTACTTCTTGATAACAATTTTCATAAGCTATTTTTAGACATCTTAGAAAAAAGTGATGAAATACTAAAAGTAAGTAGAGAAGAACCAAGCTACAAAGATTTTGGTTTGCAAAAGATTTTTGACTATTTATCATCAAAAGATATGAAAAAAATTAATACAGATAAAGAAAATACTAAAACAAAATTACCATTGGAACGGGAGTTTATTTTATATTTTGTTAATAATTTTATGAAAAGAATTAATTCAAATAGTGATACTGAATCTTTAATAAAGATTTTAAATCCATTATTTTTAGAAACAAAGAAAAAATTGTTAAGTTTAAGCGAAAAAATTGAAAATGCAATCTGTGAGTATGAAGAAAAGAATAAAAAAGTTAGATTAGATATTCTTAGCTCTACAAATTTCTATTTTTGTAATAAATGCAACAAAATAGTTTCTAAGATGAAATTTACTCCCAAAAAATGTCTTTGTGGTGAGGAAATAGATAAATTATCAAAGGTTGATAAAAAATCTATTAGCCATTTCAATGAAAATTTACTTAATTTTATTAATAGTAACTATTGGTTAGAATTTGGAGTAGGGCATTTACTTAAACAGAATAATTTTCGTATATTAATTGGTTATGATGTCTTGGGAAATTCTGGAGTATGTCATGAAATTGATAATATTGTTTACTGTCCTAATGAAAATTTCAGATTTTTTTGCGAATGTAAAAATACTGATGTAAAAGAGAATGATGTTTTTATTTTTTCAGGGAAAATGTTAGATATTGGTGGAACTCGTGGTTATATTTTTACTACAGCTGAGAATACTTCAGAAAATATAAAGCGTTTAGCTAGATCCAAAAACATTAATATTATTGAAAATGTATTAAATAAAGATCCAAAAGATTTAATTTGTGAAATAAAAGAATAATAGAAATTAAAATAAATAACTGAGATTAAATGGTGATTTGTTATGGTAGAGTTAAAAGATATTTTTATATGTCATGCAAGTGAAGACAAGGAAATCATTGTTAAGCCTTTGTTAGTTGCTTTAGACAAAGAAAATATTTCATATTGGTATGATGAAGCTGAAATTAAATGGGGAGATAGTATTCCTAATAAAATAAATGAAGGCCTTAGAATCTCTCGTTATGTAATTGTTATACTTAGCAATAATTTCTTGTCAAAGAATTGGCCACAAAGAGAATTAAACTCTGCATTAAATATTGAGTCATCAACTGGAGAGGTAAAGATTCTTCCTATAATTGTGGGAAATGATGAAGTAAAAGCGAAAATTCTTCATCAATATCCAATTCTTAATGATAAGAGATATATTATTTGGAAAGATGATGTCAATGATGTTGTTGAAGAATTAAAAAGATGCCTCCAGAGAAGTAGTAAAAAAATAAAACACAAGAATTCGGTTACAAAAAAGACAAATCTAGATATCCCTATACCTAAAATACCTAAAGAGTTTTCACAATTAGAAAAAGATCGATTTATAAAAAACACATTTAGTATTATAAGACAATATTTTAGAAATGCCTTGAACAAATTAAAGAATCAATACCCAGAAATAGAATTTGACATAGATGATATCGATAATTTTAAATTTATTTGTGCAATATATAAAAATGGAAAATTACTTAATAAAAGTAAGATTTGGGTTGGTAGTCCAATCTCTGATAGCGGAATTGCTTATAGTGAAGGTAATTTTAGTTATGGGGATAACAGTTCGTATAATGATTGGCTTACTGTGGATGATGATGGATTTAATTTGGGTTTAAAGCCATCTGGTTTTTCAATGCATGTTGAAGATTTTAAAGAAGATAAAATGTTATCTTCTGAAGAAGCGGCAAAGTATTTATGGATTCGTTTTACAAATTATTTAAATTTTAAGAGATAAAAAATAAAACTAAATTATTTTTTATTAATTAAAGGTGCCGAGAAAGATTCACTAAATGTATTTATGCAGATATTAAATTACACTCTTGAATAATTTAGGAGGTTTAAAATGGTAAAACCAAAAATTAATAATATAGAAGAGATGAAAGAACTGCTTGCAGAACCAAAAAATAGGATTAAATTAGATGATTTTGTAACAAAACAATTAAAAGATTTCATAAATAAAACCTCTTTTGAACAATTTTCAGCCCAAGATTCGAACTTACAAAAAAATGATTTTTTAGATCGACTGAAAAGATATGAAGAAATTCTGAAAGACTTCCAGAGGATTCTTATCCTTCTTGCTCGATGGGGCAACAAAGAACAATTGTTAATACTTAAAAAATGTTTTAAACGTTTAGCGGAAATAGAAAATGGATCATTTAATTCAGGCATTTGGGCTCATCTCAGATGGTTTCCAATCCAAGTTCTTATGTATTCTTCAGGCATTGCTGCCTTACCTGTTGAAAACTATTATGCATTAAAAATAATATTAATGACTTACGCTTTTTTGCCAAACTATTCAATAAGAAATGAATATCTTCCAATCTTAGTTCCGACAAATGAAGCCCTTTCTCACATAAATGATAACTTTAAATTGATACCTGGGCAAGAACGAAAAAGAGTACCAAGAAGTGAATATCTCTTTGAATTTTTAGAATCATCGTTACAGGAGCTCTTATTTCTTGGAAAAGATTATGAACGACTTTTTGATGATTTTGAAGTTTATAATGCACTTATTTATACTGATGTTGCAAAAAGAGATTTTTATCCCATAGGTAGATTTGGATATAAATACAGACAGGAAAGAGAAAATGGTCCGATAAATCGGTTAGTTGAAGAAGCTAAGAAGAGAAAAGATAAATGGCCCCCATTGCAATTAGGAATGTTTGATGGTTCTTTAAATAGATTTCTTGAACTTTCTGAAGGCCTAAAACAAAGGATTAAAGAACTTTCTTGGTTTTGAGTTGTAGAAATAAAGAATATAAAATGTTACTAAAATAAAAAATATAATTGAAAGATAAAATGTAAATGTTGATAGATAAACTTTTAGACATTTAATTGAAAAAGAAATTGTTTATTCTTGAAATGAATTCAAATATCAGTATTTGCGGATAACAATGAGAATAATCAACTGATAAAGGAGTTTTTCTTATGCCAATCCATGAAAGTAGTATAAATTTTAAAAATCTTATAAAAGATTTAGCTGAGATTTATCCCTATGATGTAGATGAAGTAGTGCTGGTAGAGCTTATTGCAAATGCGTTAGATGCTAAAGCGAAGAGAATTTCAATTGAGTTTAATCAAGAAAAGAAAAGCCTTATTGTTACTGATGATGGGAAAGGAATGACTGATGATAATTTCAAAGAGTATCATGATTTTGCTGCTGGTCTTAAAACGCGGGGCACCGGAATAGGGTTCGCTGGTGTAGGGGCAAAGATTAGTTTTAATATTGCAACAAGAGTTGTTAGTGAAACTGTTAGTCAATCTTTTAGTGGAGGTTCTAATTGGTATCTACAACCAAATGGAAAGTTAATTTGGGAAGACTTTGTTCCTGAAAATCTCGAAGAACATGGAACAAGAGTGGAGGTGTTCTTTTCTGATGATACGAACCTATCATTTTCCTCGTCGGAAGATATATTTAAAATAATAATAAGACATTATCTCCCGCTATTGGACGAAAAATATCTTGGAGAAATATATAGTAGACTAGATTTATATTCTGAGGACCTAAGATTTATAGTAAATAATCAAATTATAGAACCTATCAAAATACAGGATTATTTTGATCTTGATAATGTTAAAACATCTGTTTTTAAAAGAACTGAGAGAAGAATAGGTTATGGCATATTTGGTTTATCTTCCGAAGAGTATCCTCTCGGTGCTGATATCTCTGGAGTTTTATTATGTTGTTATGGAAAAGTAATTAAGTCAGATTTATTCAATCAATTTCCCGGGAATATTGGTCCACGAATTTTCGGAGTGGTGGAAATTCCAGAATTCATTCATTTTTTAACCACCTCTAAAACGGATTTTATAAAGAATTTGAGACATCGTGAATTTGAAATGCTATATTCACCCGTCAGAAATAAATTTAAAAGCTGGTTGGAAGAGTTAGGCGTTCAGTCTTCTGAGGTCATTGGTAGTGATGAAGCAATCAAATTAGAGAGAGAATTAAGAAAACTATTAAATGATGTTCCAGAACTTTCAGATTTTTTTGGTTTTAGAGCTAGTAAAAATGTTTTCACACCTGATAGTAGCGGAATGGTTAATGTAAGTAATCAAGAAGGAACAGATATAACTTTCCCTGATGGAGAAGGCCAAAAAGGAGAAGTTGGAATCACAGACATAGGTGAAAACCCTGGACAGGCTTTTATAGAAGAAAAAAATAAAGGTTCAGAACGTGCAAAACCAATAAGCCGGGTAAGTCATCGAGGACCTAAGATTACTTTTGTAGATGCAGGGGATCGGACAGATTTAGCCTGGGTAGATGGAAATAATATTTCAATTAATTGTAGCCACCCTTCTTATATTAAAGTTCGTTCTAACCCTACATCAAGAAGAATCCATAATTTGTTTGCAATTGCCAGTGCAATACAAAGATTTATAGTTAGCGAAAATAGTGACGAAAAGTTCATGTTCATAGACAAAATGATGTCTGCTTGGGGGAAAAATAGATGAATAATAAACAATTGTCGTTTGTTTCATTTGAACATACCAAAGATGGTTTTAGATTATTTTTGCCGTTAGATGATTTTGTTTTTGATGAACAAGACTATGAAGTACAATTTAAGAAAGCTGTAATAATATATGAGAAATCGATAAAAAAAATGAAAATGATCCTTAATGAAATAGATGATATCAGACAAAAGCATAAAACATTACCTGCGCAAAAAGTTTGGGACCTTGGGAATAAAATATTTGAATTACAAAATAATTTAAGTGATATATCTTTACAAATTGATGGGCTTTATCATCACCTTGTTCGTGATCTTAATGTAAAAAGAAAGTGGTTAGAGAAAGTGATAATTTTTCGAAGATATATACCTGATAGAAAGGCAATTCCAAAGTCTATGAATTGGGGTAAATGTGAGAAAGGTACTCGAAGAGTAGCGGAAGAATTATATAGAAAGTTCAATTTAGATAAAAATGGATGAATTCCAAATTGAAAATGTTTTAAAAGATTTTTATGAAAATGAACATTTCTTTTCTCAGGAAGACTTTCTTTATTTTGCTGAGACTGACGAAGATGAAATAATTCTCAATAATACTTTTTGCAATGATTCACGATTTATTTTGATATCTGATGAATACTTGATTAAAAAATATTTTATATCAACAAAAACACTCTTTAAATGGTTCTGTAGATTGAGCCTTAAGTTAGCTAAGAGTAAAACGTTTAGATTAAGTCAGAAACAACTTTATATTTCTTTTAGTTTTCTCTGTAAAAACGAGCGATTTAATTATTTACCATCTAATCTTGTGTCTTTTGGTAAGCACTATGGTTTTATTGATGAAGATCCCTATAATAATGAGCAATATATTTTCCCTATTGTATACATTCTATTATTTATGAATGGAACAAAACCTAATAGAGTCATTAATAGAATAATTGAAAAAACTTCTTCAAGTAAAACAATTAAAAATATCAAATTTGAATATCTATGTGAGATCTTTTTTGAAGAAGGATTGTTAAATTTAAGAGATAGAGAGAGTTATATTATAAAGTCAAGAGAAGGATTGTTAACGGGTAATAAACTCACACTTAATGAAATAGGAATTATTAAAAATATAACAAGAGAAAGAGTAAGACAAATTGAAAAAAGAGCCTGGAAGAAGTTAACTCATAATTCTCTTTCAGATATTTTCGCAGCAGCTCTAATTTGTAAAATAATAAGCAAACAGGGAAGTTTAATCTATTCGAAAAATTCTTATGAAGCACTTCTAATAAGTTTTCTTGCTAAATGCTCAAAGGTCCCTATTTTGAATTGTCAACATATTAATAAGTTAATTTTAGGAGACCATTTAAAGAATTACTGCAATTTTGAAGCCAGTTTTCAGATTACCAAATATGTTAACAGTCAATCATTTTTTGAGCAATTAAATTCTGATAAATCAATATGCTTAATCAAGAAAGATTTACAAAATCTATCAATAGCTATTTCTGAATACTGTAAAACGAAGCTTACTAAAGAACAAAAAGTATATTTAGTATTAAAGGAAATAGGTAAACCTGCTCATTTCTCAAGAATTGCAGAAGTTTATAATTCTCTCTTTCCACATAATCCTTCTATTGAGCGTAATATTCATTCAGTGTTAAGTCGTGAAAAAAATGGAGTAGTTTGGATTGGTATCCGTGGTACATACGCATTAAAGGAATGGGGATATGAACATCCTTCGGATACTCTATTCGAAACAGTAAAAGAAATCGTCCAAAATAAATATAAAGAAATAAATAAGCCAGTTCCTTTTAATGTAATTGTAGCTGAAATCAGTAAATATAGGAGGATAATCAATAAAAACAGTCTCGTAATTGCCTCACACTGCAATTCATATTTAGAAAGGATAGGTAGAGACTCTTTTATTCCTAAAGAATCCAAAGAAAAAGCTGAAATAACAGATGGTGAAGAGGAAGAAAAATTTGCAGATAAACTTGATAGGATATTAAAAGAAATAGAGGAGTAGAAAATTTTCAAAACTTATCAAATGTGAGATCAAACAGGAAACTCAAACAATCAAACAAGTCAAACAAGGGAGGGTTCTCCGTTTGATGATTATTCTAAATATGGAGCTAAGAAAAAACTCCATAGAAAGTATTTTATGGGGTCAGGCTTTATAATTTCATTGGAGGTAAAAGTAAATGGAAATAATAGGATATTCAGAGAAAGGATTAATTAACTCACTCTGTTATGAATTAAAATATTCGCAGAATAATTTACAACTTCTTAATAATCTTCAAGGTTAATATAAAAGGCCAAGAATCTTTTATTAAATTTTAGCATGACTACTGATAAGAAGCGGGATTGTAGTGAGGCAGTAATTGAAGATCCAATTTCGATTTTCTCAGGTGGAGCAAATGTTTACCTCTCATTAGACTTTCATTAAAGGATGTCTTCAAAGCTTATAAAGAGATAGCTAGAATATAATAGAAATATTAGTTAGATAATTTGACATTATCCAATTAATGCATTATTATGTCTATAGTAAATAGATAAAATAATACAATAATTTGAGAATATCCAATGAATGCAAGAAAAAATAAAAAGCATAAGCATACTAGAAAAGGTATAGAAATGATCAGAAAGCTTTCCGAAGAAGGGAAGCAAATATTCACTATTATTGATGCTAAAAAAATTGCTCAGTCTTGTGAGATTTCTGAACAGTATGTAAATGAAGCATTGTACTATCTTTCTCAAGATGGATGGATAACGAGACTTAAGAGGGGGTTGTATTTGATTTCATCGACCTTTCCCGGGATAGTACCAGCTCATGAATTTGAAATTGCTATGTTTTTAGCTAAGCCTGCTGCTATTAGTCATTGGTCAGCGTTATATTTTCATGGTATGACTGAACAAATACCTCAGAAAGTATATGTAACAACTTCAGGAAATATTTCTGTTCCGAGAAAAATAAGTTTACCAGGTGATAATCAAAGAAGTTTTATCAGAAAGGTAAATAATGTGATATATATATTTATTAAAGTTAAAAAGGAGAGGGTTTTTGGCATTAAGGAATACTGGATAGGCGAAAAAAAAGTTACTATCACAGATCCGGAAAGAACACTAATAGATGGTTTAATCTCTCCAAAATATTTTGGAGGTTGGGCTGAGGTATATAATGCATTTAATTTATACATTTCAAAAGTTAATTTAGACAAAATGATAAGTTATGCTTTGCATCTTGATACAGCAGTAGCCAAGAGGTTAGGTTGGATCTTAGAAAAAAATGGAGTTGAGGATAAAAAATTGCAAAAGCTATTATCTTTACCTGTCAAGGGTTATCGCACTCTTAATTCTGCTGGTTCTCGAAGGGGACCTTATAATAAAAAATGGATGATTCAAGAAAACATTTCAGTAAAGGAAACCAAATGAAGCCTATTAGAAGAAGATTAGAAGATGCAAGGCAGGAAAGTGGTTTGTCGTGGGAAATAATTGAAAAAGATTATATTATTTCTTGGATTTTAGCTGGCATTGCAGCTAATGAATCGCTACAAAGAAGCTTAATATTTAAAGGGGGTACTGCTTTAAAAAAATGTTATTTTGGGAACTATAGATTTTCAGAAGACCTTGATTTTTCTTCAAAAAATAACGTTCTGGTAGAAAATCTTCTTGAGCAAGAGATTAAAAGAGCTTGTGAAATAGCTAATAAATTAGTTCAAAATTTTTCTCCTCTTGAATTAAAGCTAGAAAGGTACAAAGAAAAAGAAGACCATCCTGATAGACAAGAAGCTTTTGTTATAAGGGGCAAATTCCCTTGGCAGAGGCAATTTTTACCAAAGGCGAAGATTGAAGTTACCATAAATGAACCGGTTCTGGTCAACCCCATAAAAAGAAAAATTATTCATGGCTATCAAGAGGATTTATCACAGGAAATATATGTTTATACACTTGAAGAGATTATAGCTGAAAAAATGCGCGCAATATTGCAACATTTTAAAAAATTAGAAGAACGAGGTTGGACAAGGTCAAGGGCAAGAGATTATTATGATATATGGAGAATCTTGAATTCTTATACTAATGATTTAAATCTTAAAATAATACCATCAATATTTTTCAAGAAGTGCGAAGTTAAAAATATTGATTTTTCAGGACCTGAAGTATTCTTTGATAAAATTTTAATAACATATATTGCTGATACGTGGGAACAATGGTTGAGTCCCTTAGTTCCAGATCTACCTAAGTTTCAATTAGTAATAGATGATTTAAGGCTAAAAATCTATCAGTTGTTCTTAAATTAGATAAAGAGAATATTGGATTTTATTTAATTTGTTCTTAATTTTATTCTAAATAATAATATGTCGAGTAGAACAGGGGACGGCAGACTGTGTGAAAACTAATTAATATTTTTTTAATTATATCTCTAACTGTAATCATTTTCTTGGTTAATTTTGTTCTTTGACAGTATAATAGAAAAGAAAAAGGAAATACCGGCCTCCTATACCGGTACTGCCTCTCTATTTTCTTGTAATCTCCTTATCATCTCCTTAACTCCCAAGATATTGATCACTCGCTTGAGATTATAGGCTAAGAAGGATAAGGCCATCTCAGCACTGACCGAGGTTTTACCCCTGGTGAGAAAATAGGAGGCACCCCAGGACCTCTTGATGGTGCCGAAGGGATGTTCTACGATCATCTGCCTGAGCTTATAGGTTTTCAGATTTTCCTGGGTTTGTCTGTCTATCTCATCTAAGAAATCCTGGTGAATAGCACGAAAGATGGTTCTCCCTTTGCCATTTCTGGTACATCTATTGTGGACTGGACAGTCCCGGCAGGTTTGAGGATTCCGGTAATCTTGGCCCAGAAGTTTACCATTTTTCTTTCTATCTCGGTAATAAGACAACCTCTGTCCGGTAGGACAGTAGTAACAGTTCTGCTTTTGGTCATAGCTAAACTTATTCGGGTAGAATTCTCTCTCCCCAGTGCTATTGGCATAACTCTGCTTGGTTACATAGGTGGTGATACCCTTACTGCTACAGTAGGCTAAATTACGGTGGTGGTAGTAGCCCTTATCAGCCAGTACCGTAAAGTTCTTGTTATGCAAGATCTTTCTGGCTCGCATAGCCATGGGGGCTAACTGTCCTAGGTCATTGGGTTTGTTGGTGACTTTAAAGTCGGCAATCAGTTTATGCTTGGCATCTACTGTAGTCTGGATGTTATAGCTTACCTCTACACTGTTATTGTTATTGGCCATAAGGCGGGCATCACAGTCAGTGGTGGAGAGCTCCTTCTGGTTGCTCTTTTCTAGTTTATCCTGATAGCCCTGGTATTTGACCTTTCGCTCTTTCAGTTGTCTGATTCTTGCTTCGATCTCTTGGGCATCAGGTCGGTGTTCTCCTGCCTCAGCCTGATCAGTCTCATCCAGCTCTTGGAGGTAATTATCTATCTTCTCATTGATATAGTTGATATGTCTGGTTAACTTCTTAGGAGAGTAGTTGTTGCGCTTACTGTTACAAGCTCTAAACTTGGAGCCATCAATGGCCAGAAGCTCTTTACCGAAGAGTTGCCAGGAATTAGCCAGCTGGGTGAAATCACGGAAGACCTTAACCAGAGCCTGCTTGTTATCCTTACGGAAATCAGCAATGGTTTTAAAATCAGGCTTTAGCTTACCCATCAGCCACATGAGCTCTACATTACGTCCAGCTTCCGTCTCCAGCCTGCGGGAGGAGCGAAGGTGATTGAGATAACCGTAGAGGTAGAGCTTAAGTAAGAGTAGTGGATGATAAGGAGGTCTACCTATCTTTTGTTCGGTAGCATGCTTAAAGTGTAGTGCTTTTAAGTCTAATTGCTTTAGGTATTCCTCGATGATACGTACGGGATTGTCTTTTGCTATATATTCCTCTAGAGACTGAGGGAAGAGGATAGTCTGGTTACGGTCTTCACCTATAATATAGGACATGGTATTCACCTTTAGCTTTCTTTTGTATTATTTTTTATAGTTACATTATACCATGTTATTTTGTTTTAGGCAAGTAAAAGAAGACTTTTCACACAGTCTGACGGTTCTCTGTTTCATTAAATAAAATATCTGAAGCAGAGAACCGTCAGAGGCAGAGAAAAGAGATAGGGAAAAGAAAAAGGGAGAGGCTACTTTTCTTGTCTTTGAAAATAGTCTTAACTTTTTTCATAACGAAGATGTAGGTATAAGTGGAGGAGATTGCCACGGGGAGCACTCAAATAATATTGGGTGCTCCCCTCGCAATGACAGAGGACGGGATAAGGCAGGCTTGCAATGACTAACTCCCCCCTCACCCTAACCCTCTCCCTCGAGGGGAGAGGGGAGGGAGAGGGTGATACATTATTTCCTCATAATCTCTAAGGCACTGTCTCCAAAGAGCAAAGCAGAAAGGAAGATGGATTAGTCTTGTTTCCTTTGCTCTTTTATCTTTTTTACAATACTTTCTACCTCTTCTCCTTGCAGAATAAATTTTCTTTCTTTACTATAGTCTCCATATCCCAGTTCATACTGCTCGAAAAAGCGGATCATACCTACCGGTCCTAATTCTTTGGTTATAGCTGCTATACCCAGTTTTCTGATAGCTGTTGGGGTTAATTTTTTAGTATTCATTCGCTATTACCTCCCATACTCATTTTATAGGAGAATTTGCTTTTACCTTCAGCATACCTCCAAATCTTTCCATCATAATACATTTCATGTTTGTATTTGATAGTGTAAAATTTTCGTAGGTGTTTTTAAGAAATTAACTTGCCAATAGGTCAACAAAAAAGGTAGACTTACCTCAGAA